>JBQTID010000063.1:0-43901 GCA_052389275.1 Gemmatimonadota bacterium
CCGCTCAGCGAGCACCAACGACATTGCGTGCTGGCTCATAGACACCATGTACAACGGCGAGAGCTTTTTCGTCAGGCATGCGTATTTCACGGGCGCGGACGAGCCGTACGAGAAGCTCCAGCGCGCCTTGCGGGCGGACATCGATGAGGCAGCCTGGCAATCGCTGTATTCGACGGTCAGCCGGCCATTCGACGTGCCGGAAACCGGCAGGATCGCGATAAAGGTCATCAATCACTACGGCGACGAGGTGCTGAAGGTGATTGATTGTAACATGAAGAGAGAAGCCAAGTGAATATCGACAGTATCCTGCTTTCGGAGTACGCGTCTCTAAGTGACAACAACCAGTCACTCACGGTATTTCGCACGTTCAACCATCTGATCGGACACGCTATACCGGCCGCAATCGAAAGTATGTGTGTGTCGTTAATCGTTCACGGACACGAACGTGAGGCCGGAACGACGCATATGGTCGAGTTGCGGCTAATCAATCAGCGCCGTGAAACTGTGGTTTCCGCGAAATCCGAGTTCACTTTTGGGACGCCGTCCTATCCAGGCCTGCCATTGCGTCACATGCACGTCGCCCGGTTCGTGAACGCCGTCTTTCCGCAATTTGGTTTGTATGCCTTCGAGATTTATATTGACGAGACCTACCACGCCTCTGCCTCATTCGCTTTGATTCTGCAGCGCGAACAGTAAGAATCCGACCGTGTCACCTGGGGATCCGGTAGATGCTCTTCGGCGTACAAAGCTCGGGCATACGAAGGCTGAGTTTGGCCAAATTCTTGGCGCGCTTGGCTTTGAGTTCGACCGTAACGGCACGCACGGCGCGATTTACAAGAGCAAGGAGCTTGCGCTGCATCCCGACAAAAGCTTAGCGTTACGCTACAGTTGGATGACCGTGCCCAATAGTTGCGAGCGTGAAGAATACGTTGCGAAGGAAGTCATACGCAGGGCAGAGATATTGGCAGCGTATCGCGCACAACAGGGGAGTCAGACCTAATGCCTGATCAGAAGACGCCAAGGGAGTACCGGCTTTTGCCATACCGCCGCCTGGTTGAAATTGAGCGTGGCGAGGAGAGCGGGCGGGACCACTTTGTGGCTTACATTGAAGAAATCCCGTGGATTCGTGTTCCCGGTGAGTCTCGAGAGGAAGCGCTATTGAACCTGGACGAAATGTTTGACGATTGCATGCAAGCCATGCTCGACGAAGGTACGGAGATTCCCGAGCCAGTGTTGTGGCCGGGTTATCACGGTGAGGTGCTTGTCGAGCAAATGCGGCTCCCTGTTGGGGATAAACCCGAACGTGCAGCGGTTGTCGAAGGGGCTGAACGGGCAGCGCCATGGACAGAGATCGAGCAAGGCAACGTCGAACTTGCCGGAACCGTCTAATCAATGGCTAGGCCGGTTAAATCGGCGAGTTTGTCAACAGCCTCGCAACTAGAACGTGGAATCATGCTGAAGGCCTTCCTCATGATGTCGGATAACGGCGAGGCATCGGCAGCGAAGACATCCTCTCTGCCGGGGCAGGCGCAACCTGCGAAAGTTTACAAGAACTTCACGTTAAGCACGCCGGAGGGCAGCGCCAAGCCCGCCGTCTCCGCGAATCTTCCCAAGACCGAGGATCCGGCGCCCGCGAACCTGGATCAGGAGCAATTGGCGCTTTCCGAGGATAATCGTCCGTGAGATCCGCATTGCTGTAAGGGAACAGAGCGAAGAACAGAAGCCGCATAAGAAGTAGCGACGCCGGCTCGCTACGCGATTCATATCCGAACGCCGGTAGGCCGGCAATCGATCGGGAGCCCCTCTCGCGTAGTTCATACTTGAGAGGGGCTTTTGCATGCCCAAAAAGATTTTACCAGTGCCTCAATTTTTCGTTGTGCAGCCGGCAAGGCGTACGTGCCTAACTCGTGGATCGGCACCCACCGTCCGTCAGAGTGAGCCAATCCTCTTCAATGTAATACACGGTGTATGTGACGCGTTTGTGAGAGAAAGTATGGCTGACCTCGCCAATGATAGTGGCACCGGCGGGAGGCTCGGCGGTTTCCGGAAACTCCCACAAACCTGCCAACAGCCCGTTGTCCGGCCGCTGCGCCAAAAAAACCTGCTGCTCTCGCAGCAGCACGACCGAGTTGACCTGCTCATGCGGAATCGGCTTCTTCGGATTACGGCCCGGGCGTTGTGCGGTCGTGCCGTTGGCGTGCGCGAGGCAGAGTGACTGGAGCGGGCAAACAGCGCAGCGCGGATTGCGCGGCGTGCAGATGGTCGCACCGAGCTCCATCAGCGCCTGATTGAAATCACCGGGGCGATCGGGATCGATCAGCGCTTCCGCCTGCCGGCGCACCGCGGCGGTATTCGGCGCGGCGACGTCGAATACTCGCGAGAGCACGCGCCGCACGTTGCGCGCGGCGCCGTGCAGATTACGTGCGCGTGAGTAATAGCCGAGCCCCTCCCACTGCTTGAGCACATCGTGCAGCCCGGCCCGAGCCAGCGAGTCGAGCGCCGGGGATCGCTGTAGCCAGCGCTGGTAGCAGGGCGTGACGGCCTGCACGCGCGTTGGTTGCAGCATGATCTCGGAAACCCAGACGCGGTAAGGATCGCGGTCCTGCCGCCAAGGCAGGTCGCGCCGATGCGCGTCGTACCAGTCGAGCAGGCACGCGCGCGCGCGTGAGACGTCTACCTTCCGGCGACGTTTCGCTTTAGACTTCGGAATCCTCTTTTTGGTGACGCTCATGCGCTTCACGACCTACACGAAGTACACAGGCACATTCGCCGACGCGCTCAACATCCAGGACCTGCTCGACCGCCTCGCCGATTTTCTGTTGCAAAGCGGGTTTGCCGGCGGGCAGCAGTACCATCCGTGGTGGGGCTGGTCCGGTGACGATCAGGACCATTCGTTGGACGCATTGAAGGAAGCCTTGTTACAGGCTCTACTCGAGAGCGGGCAGCTCACTCCCGAAATGCTGAAGGAGCTGCGCGGCGAAGGGCAGAGCAGCGAGAAGGCACGGCAGCAGCTTGCCGAGATGCTGGACGAGCTGGTGCAGAAACTGATCGACGAAGGCTACCTCTCACTCAATCAACCGCCTGCGCTGCCAGGCACGCATGAAGCCATGCCCGGCACGGGCAAGATCGATGAAGCAGCGGCGGCGCAGCAGGTCGAGTTCAACCTGACGCAGAAGGGCATCGACTTTCTCGGCTACCGCACGCTGCGGCACCTGCTGTCCGCGATGGGGCGCTCCAACTTCGGCAGTCACGACACGCCGCATCTGGCTACCGGTGTCGAAGCGGACGCGGCATCGAAAGTCTACGAGTTCGGCGACTCACTGAATCTCGACATTTCGGAAACGCTCAAGAATTCGCTCAAGCGCAACGGCATGCGCCTGCCTCTCGATTTGGACTATAAAGATCTGATGGTGCATCAGGCGGAGTATCGCAGCTCGTGCGCGACGGTACTGCTGCTCGACATTTCTCACTCGATGATTTTGTACGGCGAAGATCGCTTCACACCTGCCAAGAAGGTGGCGCTCGCGCTGTCGCATCTGATTCGCACACAGTATTCGGGCGACACGTTGCGCGTGGTCACGTTCGGAGATCGCGCGCAGGAGATTCCGATCGGCGAGCTGCCGCAGGCGCAAGTCGGACCGTTTCACACCAATACCGCCGAAGGGCTGAAGATCGCGCGCCGGTTGTTGCGCGCACAGAAGAAGGACATGCGGCAGATCGTCATGATCACGGATGGCAAGCCGTCCGCAATCACGCTGCCTGACGGCCGGGTTTACAAGAATCCGGCGGGGCTGGATCCGAAAGTCGTGCGCGAGACGATGCGCGAAGTGGCCGCGTGCCGGAAACAGGGGATCCTGATCAACACATTCATGCTGGCTCGCGACCCTGCGCTCGTACATTTCGTCGCGCAAGTGTGCGAGATGGCACGGGGTAAGGCGTATTTCACAAACACGATGACACTCGGGCAATACGTGATGCGCGACTTCCTCAAGCGTCGGACCCGACGAGTTCGCTGAAATCCGCCGCGTCAAATCCAGCCGCAGCGCGGTTGATGAGGTGCGCCAGGCGCACGCCGCCCTTCATCAATTGCACTTCCGCATAGCCGAGCCCAGGCTCGAAGTAACCGTTACGAATGCGTCCGTCCGTCCGAAGCTTGCCATAAACGAATGCTTCGCAAAGCCGGTACGATTCGTTCGTCCACGCTGTGACATTCAGTGTTTCCCAGCCCCTGGTCTCGTCGGCTGACAGCTCGGCAGAGAGCTGCCGCGAGGCGGCGGGCCATTGATGACCGGCACGATGCAGCATCTGAGAATCCCACACGGAATGCAGATTATTGCGACGATCAGGTCTGCCTGAATCGCCGAAGAAATCGACGAAGACCCGATTGCCGCCGAGGTCTTCCGGCCGGCCCGCGTGCAACGGCTGGTGCAGATCGCCGACGAAATGCAGGACCCACTTCAGTGCTTCAGTGCGCGCGTTCCTGTCAGCTTTGACGTCAGCGAGTATGCGGCCGTAATGCACGATCGCCCAAGGTGCGCAACGCTTGGGTGGCGCACAGTCGCGCGTCATGTCCATGCCACTTACGCCCGCGGGAATGTTGATGAAGTGATAGTTGTAGGTTTCGGGGCGGTCAGCGCGGACCTCATCGGCCCAGACGCACGCAGCCACAAAGACTTTCTCGTCATTCGAGCCGAGCAGTCGAGTAGCGAGGGCACGAGCTTCCGGCGTGAGGCGCTGCCAGGCGATACCGCAGAGGATTCGATGTCCATCACCGCCCCACATGCCGGGACTGGCCGAACTGGGCGCTGGAAGCATGAAAGCCACAGCCACCGCTACCGGAATCAGATTGCGCATGATTACCTTGCTGTCATATGACACAGAATGTTTCGCCGGCCGCGCGGCTCTTGCAAAAATGGCAACGGCTCGAGAACAAGCCCGGCGGCAAATGGCTTTTTGCCCGCATTCTCGGGTTCAGCATCCCGTATACGGCTACGGTCAATCCGCGCGTTCTCCGGGTCGAGCCGGGATTCGCGCGCGTGGAAATTGACGACCGACGTCGCATTCGGAACCATCTTTCCTCGATCCACGCAATCGCGATTGCGAACGTGGGCGAGCTGACCGGCGGGCTCGCGATGACTGCGACACTGCCGCCCGATGTGCGTAGCATTCTGACGGGACTAAACGTGGAATTCAAGAAGAAGGCGCGCGGCACGCTGACGGCAGAGTGCCGCTGCGTGGTGCCGCAGGTCATCGAGCCAATGGAGTACGAGCTGACGAGCAGCGTGTTCGATGCCGAGCGGACAGAAGTTGCGACCGTCACGGCGACATGGCGGCTGGCCCCAGCAAGCCGGTCAGGCTAATTACGAATGCGAAAGGAGAAGAGCGAGTCGCCGGCAAACTCTCGTGCGCGCTCATTCACGAGATATCGCGTTCTGATCTGTTCGATCGACATGCCGCCTTCGAGCAGCCCGAGTCGCTGCGCAAGCTCGTCCGCATAGCCGGGTAGCAAAACTTCCTTGCCGTACGGTATGCGTCCCGGTGAAATACTGTTGACGTGATCCAGGATGTTGGTGGTGCAGTTATTGGTCAGCGTGTTGTAGAACTCCGGGTTCTGGTGCAGCTGATTTGCGCGCTGGAGCATCTCGACAAACAGTGCGCGCGCCTTTTCGCGCGTGGTGCGGATCGGGTAGAGATAGATGTCGTCGCCGCGAATTACCCGCAAACCGATTACGTCGCGCTCATCGCCGATGACATAAATGACCTCGAACCTGCGCAGTACTCCCTTGAGCAGCGAATAATCCTCGCCCGCTTCCCGGCGCGCTTCCATCGAGATCGCCACATACTGCGAGTCCGAAAAGCCGAAGCTCAGAAACGTGTGGGCAGGGCCGCGGTTATCACGCTCGAAGGGCGCCAGGCCGAACCATACGGTCTCGAGCTTATCCAGATCGTAGGATCGGTCCTCCCACTGCCGGCCTGCCGAATCATCGCTCCACCTGAAGTTGCGGACATCGCGAATGGTGGCCTGTGAGCCATTGAAGGTTGCTACGGGCGAGCGTTCATGCCCGGGCTGCCAATCGCGAGTGTTTGAGGGGCGCACGACGAGAGCGGCCGTGAGCAAAAACACGACCGGGAGGGCGAGCGCCAACAGGGGGCCTGCTTTCACTGTTCGGTAACTGCACTTTTAAACATTAGCTGGCGCGAAATAGGAGAATTTCTGCGCATCCTGCCATTCCAATCGCGGGTGATTTGAGGCAAATTGATCATAGCACGCGCCGTTGGCAGCACGGTCCAGCATAGCTGTATCCGCCACAAAGATAATTTAAACGGTAGCTACGGAACACTGAAAGCAGGCCCCCTCTGGCGCCGGTGGGGGCGAGGTTTCCCCAGCCATGCGTGGACAGAGGGGGAGATGCTAGCGGCAACATCGCACACACAGCTCGCCCACCCCCACCCGGCGCTACCCAAGAATAGCGCGGCCGCGACCTCGTATTGTGAAGAAACGGTTCAGGTTCTGTTCAGAAACGGTTATGAACGGAGCCATCCGCGCGCATCACGCCAGGCGCCACACTCCGCCATTTCGGCTGCCGCCCAAGGCTTTTAAGTTTTACAGCGAATGATTGCAGCAGACACACCACATCTGCGCGGACTCAATCCCGAGCAGCGCGCCGCGGTCGTCCACGTGGACGGGCCGCTACTGATCCTCGCAGGCGCCGGCACCGGCAAAACCAGGACGCTCGTCCACCGCATTGCCCATCTGATCCGCGCCGCCAAGGTCCAGCCTGACGTGATTGTCGGCGTCACCTTCACGAACCGCGCAGCCGACGAGATGCGCGAGCGTGTGGAAGGATTCATCGGCGCGGAAGCAAAGCGGGTGACACTCAGCACCTTTCACTCGCTGGGTGTGCGCATCCTGCGCACCCATTACAAGAAGCTGGGGCTGCCGGCGCGCTTCGCGATCTATGCGACGCCCGACCAGCTCGCCGCGCTCAAGATGGCGTGCGGCGAGATAAGCATTAGTGACGATGCCTTCGATGCGAAGCGTATCCTGAGACAGATCTCGAGCTGGAAAAACCGGCGGGTGAGTGCGCCGCAAGCTGCTCGGCTGGTAGCGGAGTCAGCCGCAACCGGCACCCGCGCGGATGACTACGCGGTGCTGGCTGCGGACGCGTACGTCAAGTACGAGGAGATCCTGCGCGCTTCCGGCGCGGTCGATTTCGACGATCTGCTACTGCTGCCGCTGCGACTGCTCGAGGAACACGAAGACGCCAGAAGAGACGTGTGGAAGCGCTGGCATCACGTGCTGATCGATGAGTATCAGGACACAAACTCGGTGCAGTTCGAGCTGGCGCGCGTATTGGCGGGATCGCGCCGTAACATCTGCGTGGTTGGCGACGACGACCAATCCATCTACGCGTTCCGCGGAGCCGAAGTCGGTAACATCCTCCAGTTCGAGACGCATTTCCCGGGCGCGAAGGTCGTACGTCTGGAAGAGAATTACCGTTCGACCAGACGCATCATCGCGGCAGCCAACGCCGTCATCGCGGGCAACGCGTTGCGTCACGACAAGAAGCTGCGGACCGCCAACGCCATTGGTGATACGATCGACTGGTGCGAGCATGCTGACGAGGGCGCGGAAGCGGAGATGGTCGCGCGCGAGCTGGCTACGCGGCGGCTGACGCACAAGCTGAAATGGGGCGACATCGGCGTGCTGTTTCGCACGAACACGCAGGCGCGCGCACTGGAAGAAGCGCTGCGCCGGCGCAACGTGCCGTATCGGGTGGTAGGCGGCACTTCGTTCTTCGAGAAGAAAGAGGTGGGCGACGCGATTGCATACCTGCGCGTCGTCGCGCATCCAGCCGACGAGATCGCGCTGCGCCGCATCATCAACTATCCCACGCGCGGCATCGGCCGCACTACCATCATCAGAATCGCCGAGCTGGCGCAGCAGAAGCAGGCCACCTTCGCGAAGCTGCTGGCGGAAGTCGACGCTGCCGACATCGGCCACATTGCGCAGCGCTCGATCGGCGAGTTCCTCGCATTGACGCGCGGCGCGCGCACCGAACTGAAGGCTGCGGAGCGAGCGGCCGCGACCGTACCGCCGCGGCAGGAAGAAGCGACGCCGATCGCCACGTGGGCCAGGCAGCTGTTCGAGCTGGTCGGGCTGGAGGATGCGATTCGCGATGATCCGCGCAACCACAAGTCCGCAGATCAGCGCCTGGACAACGTGCGCGATCTGGTCGGCGCGATCATTCGCTACGAGCGGCGCAGGTGGAATGAAAAGCTGACCGGTGACGGCGCGGCTGAATGGCAGCCGCCCACTCTGATCGACGCGCTGGGTGTACTCGCGCTCGACGATCTGGGGGATGAGGACGAAGAGCCGCGCACGGATGAAAATCGCGCAACGCTCATGACGCTGCATTCGGCAAAGGGATTGGAGTTCAGGGACGTTTATATCGTGGGGCTCGAGGAAGGTATCCTGCCGCACGCGCGGTCGCTTGACGAGAACACGTTGGACGAGGAGCGGCGCCTCATGTACGTGGGCATCACACGTGCGCGCGAACGGCTCTCACTGTCGTGCTGCAAGACTCGAAAGCGAGGTGGCGACTACAACGAAGTGCTTCCCTCGCGCTTTGTCGCAGAGATTCCGGTGGAGCTGTTGAACGCCAGGTCAGCCGCCGAACCGCTTGCGCCCGAGGAATCGGAGAATCTGCGCAAGAACTTTTTTGCCAACATGAAAGCGATGCTCGACGCCGATCCGGCTTAAATTTCTTCGACCGGCCGGCGGCGACGCCGGCCGCCCGCGGGGCTGACATCGATAATGAGCGCGATTACCAGCCCGGCAATCTGCAACAGATGCCAATCCCCGTGCCACCAGTTCTGCACCGCGGTATACCAAAGCAGCGTCGTCGGCAGGAAGATGAAGCCGAGCACCGGGAAGAGCGCGGTGTTGAAGATGCCTTTGAACCAGCCGGTAAACAGCCAGAGGATAATGATGAGGACGCGCGGTGTGAGCAGCGCGAACAGAACGCCCAGACAAGGCATGTTTCCCCCAGTGTAAACGCTCTTCCGGTTCAACCCGTCTCATGCTAAACGTATCATTTCGGCAGGGAGTTTCAATGAGACGGTCCACGCTCACGTTGGTGGTCTTGCTGTTGGCTGTGGCGAGCCTGCCCGCGCAGGACTTGCCGGTCGACGCGGCCGGACGCGCCCTCATCATTGATGGCGTCGCCCGCAAGTTGGCCGACGGCTATGTCTTCGCCGATCGAGCAGCCATCATCCAGCGGCAGCTCGCCAGCAAATCGGTGCGCGCGCGCTACGACAGCCTGAACACTGCGTCGGCACTGACGCAGGCGCTCACGCATGACTTGCAGCAGTGGTCGCAAGACCGGCATCTGCGCGTGATATTCGGCGTGCGGCCGCGCCCAATGCCGAACACGGCAGCAGCAACAGCGGAGTCTCGAGCGCGCGATCTCGAGAGTGGACAGGCCCGCAACTTTGGTTTTCATCAGGTTGAGCGCCTGACCGGCAATGTCGGCTATCTCGAAATAGGTCGCTTCGATCCCGCTGCCCTCGCTGCACCCACAGCGGTTGCGGCTATGCAGTTTCTCAGTCATACGGATGCCCTGATTATCGATCTGCGCGCGAATGGTGGCGGCCGTGCGGACATGGTTGCCTTCATGACATCGTACTTTGTCGATGAGCCTACCAAACTGATTACACTGGAGCGGCGTGACCGAAACGCGTCCGATCAGATCTGGTCGTTGCCGTATGTGCCCGGCCAGCGCTACACGGGAAAGCCGGTTTTCGTGCTGACCAGCAACCGTACCTTTTCCGGCGCGGAGGCACTGACCTACGATTTGCGCCACTTCGCGCACGCCATTGTAATCGGCGAGAAAACGCGCGGCGGCGCGAATCCGGGCGAGTTCCGGCAAATCAACGAGCACTATGCCGTCTTTGTGCCGACCGCACGCGTCGTGCACGGCGCGACCGGCACGAATTGGGGTACCGATGGCATCACTCCGGATGTCGCGGTCGCAGCCGCCGATGGCAAGCACACTGCGCATCGGCTCGCGCTACAGAAGCTGCTTGCCGACAAGGCGGACAGTGGGCGGGCAGCCATGTGGAAGGAAGCCATGGACGAGCTTTTTGCGACGACGTCACAGCCGAAGTGACAAGCGCAATTCGTGACGCTCACTGAAGCCGGCATTGATGAGCTGCTACAGCAGGCGCGCGCGGGAAATGAGGCCGCGTTTGCCTCGCTCATCGCCGGTGTGCGTGAGCGTGTTTACCGCTGGGCACTCGTAATCACACGCGACGGTGATGATGCCGATGATGTCGCGCAGCAGGTCTGGATTACGCTGCACCGCCGGCTGCATGATTTCGAAGGACGCGCGCGCTTCAGCACTTGGCTCTACACGATCGTGCGCAACACCGCGATCGAGCTGATGCATAAGCCAGCCCGCAGATACGAGACGTCACGGGACGAGGCGCAGCTGCCGCTTTCCATCTCGACGCAGCTCGAGGATCAGCTGTCGAAACTCGCGAATCAGAACGCCGCGACCATGGTTCGCTCGTTTTTTTCAGAGCTGCCGCGCCGACAGCGTGAGCTGATCGAATTGATCGACGCGGAAGGCTACACTGCCGCGGAAGCGGCGCAGATGATGGGCATTGAGCCGGAGACCGCGCGCGTGCACTTGATGCGCGCGCGACGCGCGCTTCGAACCCGGATGCTGGAGTTACACCCGGAGATGTTCACATGAACACCATTGATTGCATTCGCGCATGCGAGCTCATGATCGAAGCCGATCTGACCGAGCTGGACGGCAGCAAAGTGTCGTCGCTGTCGCAGCACATCGCGCAGTGCTCGAGCTGCCACGCGCACGCGCAACGCGTGCTGCAGGGTTACGCACAGCTGGACGCGGGACTCCGTGCGCTAAAGCCGACAGGTCAGGCACGCCGACGCGCGCGCGCGCGCTGGCTGCCTTGGGCGCCCGTGCCGTTGGCCGCCGCTGCCGTGCTCGCGCTGCTGCTGGCGCGCGGGACCGAGCCGCCGGTGCGGCCGAGTCCGTTGCTGCTTTCGCTGATGTTTCCCGAAACACCTGTGGTCACGCCGCCTGCGGACAAGCAGGCGCTGGTGATCGAAAGAAACGACATGACCGTTGTCTGGCTCTATTAGGGAGAACTCATGAAACGCTCCATTCTCGTGTTGGCGCTTCTCATGCTCGCCGCCTGTGACAAAGGCAGGAACATGGAGACGCGTACGTACCAGCTGTCGCGCCTGACCACCGACGATGCGCTCTCGCTGCTGACGCCGTATATCCGCGAGGACGGCCGATTGTCCGGCAGGGGCCAGCTGATCACGGTGCGCGAGGCGCCGGACCGGCTGACAGTGATCGAGGACATGCTGAAGAAGTACGACGGCTTGGGACAAGCCGTGGATGTCGTGTTGACGATGCAGATCATCTGGGCGAACGGTTACGAGGAGCGCGACAGCGCGATCGCCGACATCGAGGGCACGCTGCGCGAGATGTTCAAGTTCCGGGGCTACCGCCTGGCGGGCGAAACGCGCGTGCAGGCCCGCGAGGACTCGGATTTCGCGCAGGTCATTCCCGGCTACGAGTTGCGCGGCCGTGTCATGCGAATTCGCCAGGAGGGCGACCAGCGCAGGCTGCCGATCGAAGTCATGCTGCGTGGCGAGGACCACACGCGCCAGCTTGTCAGTACCGTGACTGCAACGATCGGCAAGCCGGTCGTGTTGGGCCAGAGCGGCGGCGGCGGCGCGATCATTCTCGTGATCCGGCCGAGCCTGGCCGGAACGTGACTTGCGACGACGCGCGAGCCCATGGGCGTCTACGTGCTGATCCCGGCGTACAACGAAGAAGAACGAATTGCGCCGGTCATTGAAGGTGCGAGCAAATACCTGCCTGTCTTTGTCGTCGACGATGGCTCGGCCGACGCCACTGCGAACATGGCGGGCGAGGCGGGCGCGACCGTCGTGCGGCAGAATCCCAACCAGGGGAAGGGCGCCGCGCTCAAGGCAGGCTTTCGCTGGGCGTTGCAGCGGCCGGACTGCGTTGCCGTTCTCACTCTCGACGCCGACGGCCAGCATGATCCGCAGGAGATCCCCAAGTTCCTGACCGTCCACACCGAGTACCAAAGCGACCTGATTATCGGTTACCGCGATTTCGCTCAGATGCCGTTGACGCGCAAAGTCGCGAACACGGTGGGACGGGCGAGCTTGTCATGGGCGATGGGTACGAGAATCCTCGACAATCAGTCCGGTTATCGTTTGATCAGCAGAAGCCTTATGGAAGCAACGCTGGAAAGCGCGGAGGCCGGCTTCGAGTTCGAGGTCGACATGCTGGTGCTCTGCATACGGCGCGGCTTCCGGCTGGATTGGGTGCCGATCCGAACCATTTACGCCGGCGAAGGCAGTCATATCAAGCCATGGCATCACGTCAAGAATTTCTTTCGGGTCGTACTCAAGACGCGTCGGCTGATGAAGCGGGTATGAGCCTTGCTGGCTTATCGGCCCTAAAAGGAGACGAGCCATGATCCGTAAGCCGACCAGCGGCGACAGCGAACAGCGCGATCGCGCAGCGACCCGCGCACGAAAGAGCAGCACCCTGTCCCCCGGCGGCGCGCCGCAGGATTCTGAAGCAGCCAAAACCGCAAATCACGATTACGGCACCAGGCCGATGCACGGCAGCTCGGATGGCGAGTCGGCGCACGGCGCGATTCCGCGACGCGGCATCGAGGACGAATAAAGCGACTAAACCCCGGCTCATTATATTCGGATAGATGGATCTCATTCGCTCCCTCGGCGAGCTGGCCGAACCGCCAGGACCCGAACAAGTCCGAACCGCGCGCATGCTTCGCCTGGCTGGCGAACCGACCCGCGCGGAATACACGGACCTGTTCGTAGTTCAGCTATACCCGTACGCATCGGTTTACCTCGGTCCTGAAGGACAGCTCGGTGGCCAGGTGCAGGACCACATGGCCGGATTCTGGCGCGTTCTACGCCAGCCGGTACCGCGCGATCCCGATCACATTGCAACCCTCTTCTCGACGTACGCGGGCCTGACTCAGCAGGCGCGTGATAGTGGGGACCAGCATCTGAAGCAGCTCCTACAGCAAATGCGTCAGGTGTTTCTGTGGGAGCACCTCGCATCATGGCTGCTGCCGTTCGTCGCGCGTGTGGGAGAGCTTGGCAGCGCAACGTACCGCGGCTGGGCTTCACTAGTGCTCGATGCGCTCGAGGCCGAAGCGATCCATGTCGGTCAGCCGGCGCTCCTGCCACTGCATTTGCGCAACGCTCCGGCACTGCCCGCGAGCCGCGCGCCGGATGAGCTGGTTGCAATGCTGTTCTCGCCGGTACGCAGCGGCATCATTCTCACGCGCGCGGATCTGACGCGGTGCGCGCGCGATCTCGGCATCGCGACGCGCGTGGCGGAACGCCGTTACACGTTGCGCACAATGTTGTCGCAGGATTCAGCGCGGGTCGGCGCGTGGCTCGGCGCCGAAGCACGCCGGCAGGCGGACCGTATGCATGCCGCCGCCGAACCGTTTCGTTCGATCGCGAGCTACTGGGAGCAGCGCGCACTTGCCACCGCCAACCTGATTACAAATGCAACTAGCCGATCTGAAGTGCGAGGCGTGCAGGGCGGACTCCCCGCGCGCGACTGAATCACAGATTCGCGAATACATGGCGCAGCTTCCCGACTGGACGATCGTTCAGCAGGATGGCCTCGACCGGCTACAGCGCGTGTATACATTCAAGACCTTTGCAGACGCGCTCGCGTTCACGAACCGCGTAGCAGAGATCGCGGAAAAGGCCGGTCATCATCCGTTGCTCACGACCGAGTGGGGACGCGTGACGGTACAGTGGTGGACGCACAAGATTCGCGGACTTCACATCAACGACTTCATTCTCGCCGCGCGCACCGACGAGCTGCGGCACTAAGGGAGAGGTGGGTCTGCGCGGCCGCAGCGTAGCACCTCGGCCCCGCAGACCATCTCTCCCTTAACTAACTTATAAACTGCGGCGGATGCTTCAGGTGAAAATCCGTGGCGTCCTGGTAGGCCTTCGCAACCGCCAACAGCTCCGCTTCGCCGAACAGTCTTCCTACGAACGAGATCGACACCGGCGTACCGTCCTGATTGAACCCGTTCGGCACTATCACCGCGGGGTGTCCCGTAAGATTCGTGAGCAACAAGACGTTGCCGCCAAAGGACGGGGTGATGAATACGTCGACGTCGTTCATGGCGCGCGCCATTTCTTCCATCAGCAGCGTGCGAATCCGATTTGCCTGAATGTATTCCACGGCCGGAATGAAGCGCGACTGACGGAACGAATTGGGCCAGCTGCTGTTCTCGAGCAGCTCATCGCGATTGCTGCGCGTCAGATCGTCGAACGCGGCGGCGGCTTCCGCATTCAAAATGATACGCAACGCCCCAACCGGCAGTTTGGCTGGTGTCTCGAACGGAATCAGGTTGAGGCCCAGCTTCGTGCGCATGACTTCCAGCGCTGCCTCGTCGAAGGCTTTGGTTGGATGGTTTTCGGTAGCGTCGAAAGCTGTCTTGTAGTAACCGATGCGCAGCTTGCGAATGTCGAGCTGCGCATCCCAGTTGAAGGGCAGGTCGCGCACAGTTGCATCTTTGCGATCGGGGCCGACGATCGCAGCGAATACCGCCGCGCAGTCTTCCACGTAGCGGCACATCGGGCCGAGCTTGTCCATGCTCCACGACAATGCCATTGCGCCCGTGCGCGGCACGCGGCCGAAAGTCGGACGCAGGCCGGTCGCACCATTGCGCGTTGACGGTGACACGATCGAGCCGAGTGTTTCACTACCGATCGCAAAGCCCACCAATCCCGCAACCGTGGCGGCGCCGGGGCCCGCCGACGAGCCGCTGCTGCCCTGGTCGAGCTTCCATGGATTGCGGGTCTTGCCGCCGTACCAGACGTCGCCTTGCGCCAGCGCGCCGAGTGTCAGTTTTGCGACCAGGATTGCGCCGGCGGCGTCGAGTCGTTGGACGACGGTCGCGTCCTCGTCGATCATTTGATGCTCGTACGGCTTCGCGCCCCAGGTCGTGCGGATGCCTTTGGTTGCGAGCAGGTCCTTGGCGCCCCATGGAATACCGTGCAGCAGACCGCGGTAGCGTCCACCACGGATCTCGGCGTCCGCAGTGCGAGCTTGCGCGAAAGCGCGCTCCCTGGTCAATGTGACGACCGCTTCGAGCGCGGGCCCATGATGCTCGAGCCGCGCGAGGTAAAGCTCGGTCAGCTCGATAGGCGAGACCTGCTTCGTCCGGATCAGCTCGGCCAAAGACAGGACCGGCCAGAACGCAATCTCTTCGATGTTGCGCGGCCGTCGCATTCGGCCGGCTCTCGAGAAGCGCACTGCGCGCCGTTCCGCCGGCAGCGTCAGCCATGGTAACACCGGATCGAACTGGAGCGCGGGTGTAACCGCGTTGGCCAGATCGACCGTACGCAGCTGGGCGTATGCGCGCGCGTTCTGATTCAACCCACGCACCATCGCCTCGCGCTCGGGATCGGTGAACTCGAGGCCGGCCAGCGCCTCCGCCTCCTTCACCATCTCCTTGGTGATCCGATCTTCCTGCTGCAAGCGGGCCCACAGCAGCCCCGGCAGCAGTGTAGAGCCGAGCCCGATGCTAGTGAAATAGCCGACGAATGCGCGGCGGTCGTACATGCCGTAATATTACGGGCCCACCGCTTTCAGGGATAGCGAATGACTAATCAACTGCGTGTCGTAATGCTGTTGCTCCTCGCGCTTGCGCCCGCGGCGCACGCACAGCAGCCGGCTGCCGAACTGCTCAAGAACTTGCGCTACCGTTTGATAGGACCGGCCAATACCAGCGGCCGCGTGACGGCGATCGCTGTGGCGAACACGCCCGGGCGCAAGACGATCTACCTGGGCTTCGCATCCGGTGGCGTTTGGAAAACCGGCAATCGTGGGACTACATGGTCGGCCGTATTCGACGACGGCGGCTTCGGCAACATCAGTGATGTGGCGGTAGCATCGTCGAATCCGAGCGTTGTCTGGGTGGGCACCGGCGAACGTAATTCGCTGCGTTCCGAGGGCTGGGGTGATGGCGTGTACAAGTCAACCGATGCGGGACGCACATGGAAGCAGATGGGACTCAAGGAGAGCACACAGATCGGCCGCATCGCGATTCATCCGAAGAATCCTGACATCGTCTACGTCGGCGCGATGGGCGACTTGTGGGGCGCGAATTCCGCGCGCGGCGTATACAAAACCACAGATGGTGGGCAGACCTGGCAGAAAACGCTGTTCGTCAACGACACCGTGGGTATCGTCGATCTCAAGATGGACCCGGTGAATCCGGAGGTTCTCTATGCAGCGGGCTGGCACCGTTTGCGCCGCGGTGGTGGCACCATGGAGGGTGCCGGCTCAGGCAGCGGCATCTGGAAGACCACGGATGGTGGCAAGTCGTGGAAGAAGCTGACCGACCCCGCGCTGAACAATGGGCTGCCGACCGAAGCGATGGGTCGCATTGGCCTTGCGATCCATGCAAAGCATCCGCGCATCGTGTATGCGGTCATCCAGGTCGCGAAGTCATCGTTCGAAACGCAGGTCAGCCGCTTCGGCGGAGTCTTTCGCAGCGATGACGCCGGTGCGACCTGGACGCGCGTAAACGATGTTTCCGCTTGGCCGGATTATTACTACAACGAGATCTACGTCGATCCGAATAACGATCAGCGCGTCTACATCAATTCGATCCAGCTCAGCGTCTCGAATGATGGCGGCAAGACATTCGCGCCGCTGGAAATGCAGCGGGTGCACGTCGACCATCATGCGTTCTGGATCGATCCGGACGACTCCGAGCATCTGCTGCTCGGCAACGACGGGGGACTGCACGTCTCTTATGACCACGGCCAGACGTGGGAGCATTTCTACCATCCAGCCGGCCAGTTCTACGAAGTCGACATTGACACCACCAAGGTGCCGTACCACGTATGCGGCGGCTTGCAGGACAATGGCGTGTGGTGCGGCCCGAGCCGAACGCGCGAGCGGGTCGGCATTACCAATGCCGACTGGTATGCGGCAGGCGGCGGTGATGGCTTCCGATCGGCTGTCTCGCCGGATTCGCCGCAGATTCGCTTCGCGGAATCGCAGTTCGGCAACATCACGCGCTGGAACGTCGAGACCGGTGAGCGCCGCTCGATAGTGCCGGAAGCCGAGGATGCGGGACTCGAGGCGGGACGCGCATTCCGCTGGGACTGGAATACGCCGTTCTTCATCTCGCGCTATGATCCGAAAGTGTTGTACGTCGGCGCGAATCACCTCCTGCGCATGAGCGATCGCGGCAGATCGTGGGAGATCATCTCGCCCGATCTGACGCGCGCCAACATTGCCGCGCCAGAGCCCGACACGGGCTGGACATCGTATCACTCGCTGCATTCGATCGCGGAATCGCCGCGCGATCGCAATGTGCTGTGGGCCGGCACGAACGACGGCCTGGTCTGGATCACGTCTGACGGCGGCAGGACCTGGCGCAATGTGACGAGCGCGATTCCAGACGTTCAGGCGCAACGTTGCGTGGTCGCCGAAATCGAGGCTTCCAGCTACGATGCGCGTACCGCTTACGTCGCGTATGATTGCCACCAACGCAACGACTATCGTCCGTACGTCTACAAGACCACCGATGGCGGCGCTACGTTCACGAGTATTGTCGCAGATCTGCCGGCTGACGCCGGTAGCTGGGTCGTGCGTGAGGATCCGGTGAATCCGCGCCTGCTGTTTGTCGGCAACGAGCGCGGCGTCTATGCATCGACCAATGGCGGCGCTCAATGGCTGCGCATCAAGAACAATCTGCCGACCGTTTCGGTACGCGATATCGACATCGTGCCGCGCGATCGCGAACTGGTGGTCGGCACGTTCGGCCGCAGCGTATACGTTCTCGACCTGATTCCGCTCGAGGAGTTGACCGACTCGGTGCTGGCGCTGGATGGCTTCCTGCTGTCCGTGCGCGCGGCGCGCCTCGGCGCGCTGCACAACACGTACGAGTCTTTCGCCCAGAAATACTTCACCGCGGACAATCCGCCGACCGGGGCGCAGTTCACGTACTACCTGAAGAACGATCTCGGAGAGGACGTCACGCTCACGATACGGAAGGCACAGGCAGCCGGCGAAGGCGACGTCGTCCAGACCGTGACTGGTTCGGGGCGGCCCGGACTACACACCGTGAGCTGGGATCTACAGGCGCGCCGTCCACGTCCGCGCGAACTGGGCGGACCTACCTCGCCGCAGGAGCTGCGCGAGGTTTTGCCCGGTGCTTACAGTGTGTCGATGAAGGTCGGCAATAATACGCTTACACGCACATTCGAAGTGAAGAGAAGTCTGGGTGAGAGGTCACCCGGACGGGTTCGCTAGCTCAGAAGGAGAGAAATATGCAACGCCGCAACGCCCTGATCGCATTCCTGCTGATCTGCATTTCGGTTGCCGATCTGGAGGCTCAGCAGACGCTCACATTCGACACCGCTTTTTTCGGCGGGCTCACCTTTCGGAATGTCGGTCCCGTGCGCGGCGGCCGCTCGATCGCGGTGGGCGGTAGCAGCGCGCGGCCCAACGAGTACTACTTCGGCGCGACCGGCGGCGGCGTCTGGAAGACCAGTGATGGCGGCACGACCTGGCGCGCGGTGTCTGACAAGGATTTCAAGAGCAGCTCGGTTGGCGCGCTGGGCGTATGCGCAGCGAACCCGGATGTCGTGTATGCCGGCATGGGTGAAGTGCAGCTGCGCGGCAACATCATGCAGGGCGATGGCGTCTACAAGAGCACGAATGGTGGCACTGCGTGGACGCACTCGGGGCTGAGCGACTCGCACGCGATCGGCCGCGTGCGCGTGCATCCGACCAACTGCGACATCGTCTATGCGGCTGTGCTCGGACACCCGTATGGCCCGAACCCGGAGCGCGGCGTCTTCAAGACCACGGATGGCGGCAAGACGTGGCAGCGCGTGCTGTTCCGGAACGATCGAACCGGCGCCGTCGACCTGGTGATCGATCCGTCGAATCCGGATGTGCTGTATGCGACACTCTGGGACGTGCAGCGCACACCGTGGTCGCTGTCGAGCGGTGGCGCAGGCAGCGGCTTGTTCAAGAGCACGAATGGCGGCCAGACCTGGACCGAGCTGACGCAGAACACAGGCTTGCCGCAAGGGTTGTGGGGGAAGGTAGGTATATCGGTGTCGGGCGCGGATCCGAATCGCGTGTATGCGATCATTGAATCGCGCGAGGGTGGCGTGTTTCGCAGCGATGATGGCGGCCAGACCTGGACACGCACCAACGACGAGCGCAAGCTGCGCCAGCGCGCGTTCTATTACACACGCATCTACGCGGATCCCAGGGAGCAGGGCGTCGTGTACGTGCTGAACGTCGGCTTCTTCAAGTCGACCGACGGCGGCAAGACTTTCGCGACGCAGATACGCGTGCCGCACGGCGACAACCATGACATGTGGATTGCGCCGAACGACAACCAGCGCATAGTCGAGGCGAACGACGGCGGCGCCAACGTTTCGGTCAATGGTGGACAAAGCTGGACCGATCAGGATTATCCGACCGCGCAGCTGTATCACATCACGACGACCAATCACCAGCCGTATTGGGTTTGCGGCGCACAGCAGGACAACAGCACCGCGTGCATGCGCAGCCGCGGCTGGCCGCAGATGGCGCCGCATGTAGCAGTCGGCGGGGGCGAAAGCGGCTATATCGCCAGTGATCCGGATAATCCCAACATCTTCTTCGCCGGCAGTTACGGCGGCTATCTCACGCGCTACGACTATGCGCTTGGCCAGTCGCAGATCATCAACGTGTGGCCTGAAAATCCAATGGGTCACTCGGCGAGCGAGAGTCGCGAGCGCTTCCAGTGGACTTTCCCGATCGTTTTCTCGCGTTCCGGGCCGAAGAAGCTCTATGTCGGCTCACAGCATCTCTGGATGACTACTACGGAGGGCAAGAGCTGGCAGAAGATCAGTCCGGATCTCACGCGCCACGATCCCAGGACCATGGGGCCGTCCGGCGGTCCGATCACGCTCGATCAGACGGGTGTCGAGACTTACGCGACGATCTTCACGATCGCACCATCGCCGCACGCTGCCAACGTGATCTGGACCGGCAGCGACGATGGCTATGTTTTCCTGACGCGCGATGGCGGTGCGCATTGGACGAACGTGACACCGAAGGACCTGCCTGAGTTCGCGCGCATCAGCATGATCGATGTGTCGCCGCATCGAGCAGGTACGGCCTATGTCGCCGCCAAGCGATACCAGATGGAGGACCGCGCACCATACATCTATCGCACGGACGATTACGGCAAGACCTGGGTCAAGACCGTGAACGGCATCGATGCCGCCGATTACGTGCATGTCGTGCGCGCGGACCCGGCGCGGCCGAACCTGCTGTTCGCGGGCACGGAGCACGGCATTTACGTGTCGTTCGATAATGGCGCACGCTGGCAGCGCTTCAATCGCAACCTGCCGGATGTTCAAGTCTCCGATCTCGTGATCAAGGACAACGATCTGGTCATCGGTACGCACGGCAGATCCGCCTACATCATGGACAACATCACGCCGTTGCGTCAGTTGCACGCCGACATGGCGGCGGCCCCGGTAGTGTTGTTCAAACCGGCCGACGCGCGGCGTGGTCTGGATCAGGGTGCAAGTCTGAGCTACTACCTGGAGACGCCTGCAAAGAAGCTGACTATCGAGATTCTCGACGAGCGCGGCACAGTCATTAGAAAACATGAGAGCACGGCCGATACGGCTGCTGCGCATACCACAGACGCACCCGCAGAAGAGGAGTTCGGTCCGCCGCAACGCGCGCCGCGCGCAGCGCTGCGCGCCGGCACGAATCGCTTTACATGGGACATGCGCAGCGAGCCGGCGGTACGGTTTCCGGGCATGATTTTGTGGGCGGGCGGCACCAATGGACCGCGCGTGTTGCCGGGCACATACCAGGTGCGGCTGACCGCGGATGAGAATGCGCCGGTAGTTCAGTCGTTCCGGATCCTGCCCGATCCGCGCCTGCCACATGTCACGGCGGCTGATCTGCGCGCGCAACACGAGCTTGCCATGCAGGTCCGCAACCGCTTGAACGAAGCGAACGGGGCGGTCATGCTGATTCGCGGCGTGAAGCAGCAGATCGACGAGCGCGTGAAGCAGGCCAGCGATCCGAAGCTTGCGGATTTCGCGTCGCAGCTGAAAGACAAGCTCAGCAAGGTTGAAGAGGAGATCTACCAGGTTCGCAACCAGAGCAATCAGGATCCGCTCAACTATCCAATCAAGCTGAACAACAAGATCGCCGCGTTGCTAGGCGCGGTAGAGGGTGTGGCAGGGCGGCCTACTGCGCAGACGTTCGAGGTGTTCACCGAGTTGAGCGCGCGCCTCGATCAGCAGCTCGCTTGGCTCAACCGTATTCTCGAGCGTGATCTGCCCGCGTTCAATCGCACGTGGCTCCAGCCGCGCGGGCTGGCTGCTGTAGAGAAGAAGCCGATTGCTGCGGAGTGAGCACGCGCCTGCTGGTGGTCTTTCTGGACGGCGTCGGGGTCGGCGAAAATGATCCCGACGTCAATCCGCTCGCGCGTGCTCGTCTCGACACGTTCGACCACCTGCGCGCCGGCGGCACCTTCGTAGCGCTCGACGCAACCCTCGGTGTGCCGGGACTGCCCCAGAGCGGTACCGGCCAGACCGCCTTACTCACGGGCATGAATGCCGCCGCCGAATTCGGCCGGCACTTCGGCCCGTGGGTGCCGACCATGTTGAGGGCGCGTCTCGCGCGCGAGAACTTTCTCAGCAAGGCGAAGGATGCGGGACAGCGCGTCGCATTCGCGAACGCGTATCCTGAAGAATTGTTCGGTCACGGCAATGGCAGAACCACGCTACGCGGCGGCGACCCACTGCGAGCCGGTCCGCCCATCGCTGCGCTGGGTGCAGGTGTTTTGACTCGGCATACGCCGCAGTTGATGCGTGGCGATGCCGTCGCGAGCGAGATCACGAACGATGGCTGGCGCAAGCACCTCAAGCGAGTCGATTTGCCGGTCATCAGTGCGGAAGAAGCCGGGCGCAACCTCGCGCGCATCGCGGCACAGCATGACGTAACGCTCTTCGCGCACTACGCAACCGACTACATCGGGCATCGCGGGCACATGTGGGAAGCGGTGGAGGCGCTCGAGAAGATCGATGCGTTTTTGGCGGGCATCGCCGCCGCCGCTGCCGAAGACGTCCTGGTCGCGGTGGTCAGCGATCACGGCAACATCGAGGACATCCGGGCGGGCCACACTCACAATCCTGCAATCGGCCTTTTTTTCGGGCGCGAGCACGAGCGCTTCAAGAATGCGGCGTCACTTGCCGACATCGCACCGTCACTGCTGTCAGTACTCTCTCAGCCGCAATGAGACCACGGCGGCGATAAGCAGCAGCGCCGCATACGCCATCAGGTAAGCGAACGAACCCCACGGGATTGGCTGTAGCGCGCCGAACGCGTTTTCCAACTGGAAGAGCGCACCCTGCGGCGGCAGCAGAACCGTAATGATGGCACGCGCAGCCGGTGCCGCATTGGCCAGCTTGTCGGCGCGCAGCAGCGCATCCCACAGCATTGCGGCGATCGCCAGCGCCAAGGTGAGCCACACCTCGTTTTTCAGCCAGACGGACAGCAAAAAGCAGAGTGAGCCGTAAACGGCGATGTAGCTGATGATCAGGATGAGCGTGGCCGGTCCCGCCCAGGTGCCGAGTAGCAGCAGATCGAAGCCGGGCAAAAGCAGTGCGCTCAAAACGAATGCGAGCGCGCCGACCGCCAGGAACCTTCGCATGTAGATGCCGATCAGCGATGTCGGCCGAACGCCGTAGAGCCGACTCATACCGGAAACCCGATCATCGCTGACAATGCCTGCCATCAGCACGAGCGTCGCAATCAATGGGTAGCGGCCCAGCAGCCAGCCGAGCAGCAGGAGCGTGGAAACGAGCGGATAGCCGCCCACCAGAAACAGCTCGCCCATCTCGACGTGACCGTCATGCGTGCCGACCAGTGCGCGCGCAGTAGCCCCGCCGATTACGAACAGCAGCGCGAAGCCGAGCAGCGCAAGCGAGCGGCGCACGCGCGTGCGCAGAAACAGCGCGAGCATCAGGGCGCCTCGGGTCGGACGGCGCGCGTAACCCGCTGCTCGAGACTGGTTGCTGGTTGCAACGACAGCAGTGTGGCCCCCGCCTCCAGCAGCGCGGCAATGCGAGCATTGAGATCCGTCACATCGCTGGCGGTAACGATGTAGGATGCCTCGCCATTGGCGCGTGCGGTCGCGAACACCTGCTGGACCGCGGCATGCGGCCGCGCGAGCACGAGTGCGTAATCGAGCGTCGTATCGGTTTGCGTGCGCAGCTCGACCGTCTCGGTAATGGTTCCGTCATTTAGAATGAGGACGCGGTCCGCAATCCGCTCGATTTCGACGAGATCGTGACTGGCGATGAGAATGCAGCGTGTGTCCGCGCGCAACCCGCGCACGCTGTCGCGAAAGCGCAGCCGCCAGATTGGATCGAGTCCTTCGGTCGGTTCATCGAGAACGATCAGGTTGCGCGGAGTCGCAAAGGCCTGCGCGATGCCGACGCGCTGCATGGTGCCGCGCGAGAGCGTATGCGCCGCGGCATTGGCGAATGGCGCGAGCTCGTATTCGGTGATCAGCTCATCGGCCGTGCGCTCACTGCGGTCGAGGCCCAACAGACCGGCGAGTGCTGCGCGCACCGTCCAGTCGCGCGGCAGCTGAAAGCGCTCCGGCAGGTAGCCGGCGCCGTAACGGCGCACGTAGGCACGCGGATCCGCTCCATCGATAGTGATGGTTCCCGCGGTCGGCTCGAGAAAGCCGAGCAGCAGACCGAACAGCGTAGTCTTGCCCGCACCGTTCGGACCCACTACTCCGATGACCGCGCCCGGCGCGATCGAGATCGTCAGGTCGCGCACCGCTTCGACAACCCGCGCCTTTCTGCCCGGAGCGGGTCCGACTCGAAACGTCTTGCCAACATTGGTCAGCTCGATCATCACCACCCGTATCGGCACAGTACGTGCGCCTGCCCGCCCGCCATGAAACTGTTCGGCAGCGCGCGCGACGCGCTCTATTCTACGCTCCGCTTCGTAGCACGCCACGTCGACGGGTTCTTTGGCGCGTTGGCAGCGTTCCTGACCCTCGGCTTTTTCGTGGCCGTTGCGGCGATTGCAATTTTCGCGGCACTCGCCAGCGCGGTGCGCGAGGGCATTACGCAAAAGTTCGACGAGGCGGCGCTCCGCTGGCTGGCCGAACACCGCTCGGCCGGTGTCGATCTGGTCATGCTCGAGATCACTACACTCGGCACCGGCGTGGTGCTGATCGTGATCGTACTGGTGGCGTCCCTGTTTCTCTGGCTCACGCACCATCGCTGGTCGGTCTACGTGTTGTTGCTCGGAGTGCTTGGCGCCAAGCTCTTCAATACGCTGCTCAAAGGCAGCTTCGCGCGCGCGCGACCTTCGGTGGTGGAATCAATCACGGATGTTCATTCGGCCTCGTTTCCATCCGGTCACGCGATGTCATCCATCGTGGTATATGGCAGTGTCGCCTACCTGGTCAGCCGGCTCGAATCCTCGCAGCGGCTGCGCCGGACTACGTGGTTCCTGGTGGTGCTCATCGTCATAGCCATCGGCGCAAGCCGTATGTACCTCGGCGTTCACTACCCGTCTGACGTGATCGGTGGCTACCTCGCCGGGCTCGCGTGGATCGCCCTGGTCGCGAGCGCGCTCGCGGCAATCAATTACTTCGCCGACCGCCGACCGGAGACTCGAGTCGAAGAGCAGGACCTCGACAAGTGACATCGCCCAATCGCGTATGGCTCCGCCCATCGGCCGAGCCGAGCATGAGACCATGCGCGAGCCTACTCGAGTTCTCGGCCAGCTACTCCTCGCTGATGGCGGCATCACCGGTGACCAACTCTCCGCGGCGTTGGTCGAGCAACAAAGCACGCGCGAGCGGCTGGGCGAAATCCTCGCCCGCGCCGGCACTGATCCGGAAGTAATTGCCCGCTCGCTCGCGCGCCAGCTGAAACTGCCTTTCGCGCCGGCACCGCTGAAGCCGGAGCGTGAAGCGCTTGCCCTGGTGGAACGGCCGGTCGCCGCGCGGCTGCGGATCGTGCCATTGTGCATCCGCGAAAAGGCTGTGCGCATTGCCATGGCCGACCCACTCGACATCACCGCCATTGACGATCTCCAGTTTCGCACCGGAAGAAGAATCGAACCGAGCGTCGCGACGCCGAATGCCGTGCAGCAGGCGCTCGCGGCCTACGACACGAGCGACGTCGCAGCGCTGCTCGCTCGCATTCCCGCCACTCCCGGTACCAGCCAATCCGATGACGAGCTGCGTAAGGTTTCGGAAGCGCCCCCGGTGGTTGCGTTGCTCGACTACATCCTCATGCGTGCGACACTGTCGCGTGCGAGCGACGTGCATATCGAGCCGCTGGCGGATAGGCTGCTCGTGCGTGCGCGTGTCGACGGCGTCCTGCGCGAGCTGGCAACGCTGCCACTGCATGTCACCGCTGCCCTCGCCTCACGCATCAAAGTCGTAGCCAACCTGGACATCTCGATTCGCCGCAAGCCGCAGGATGGACGCTGCGCGTTTCGTTGCGAAGGCAGCGAGATCGCCGCGCGCGTCTCCACGCTGCCCTGTCATCACGGCGAGAAGCTCGTGCTGCGCCTGCTGGCCGATGCGGGCGACACCGCGGCACTCGACACCATCGGAATGGCAGCCTCGATGCTCGAGCGCTTCCGTATCATGCTGAAACGGACGCACGGCGTGCTGCTGGTCACCGGACCGACCGGCTCCGGCAAAACCAGCACACTGTACGCCGCACTCAGCGAAATGGACGCGCGCGGCAAGAATATCGTTACGCTCGAGGACCCGATCGAGCGAAGACTGGACGGCGTTACGCAGGTGCAAGTCAATCGACGCGGTGGCACTACGTTCTCGCGTGCATTGCGCGCAGTGCTGCGTCAGGATCCGGACATCATTCTGATCGGTGAGCTGCGCGACCGGGAAACGGTCGAAACCGCGCTGGCCGCCGCGCTGACCGGGCATCTGGTTCTTTCAACCCTGCACACGAACGATGCGGCCAGCGCACCGACCCGCTTGATCGAGATGGGTGCCGCACCGTACTTGATCTGCGGCGCGCTGATCGGCGTACTCGCGCAGCGGCTTGCACGACGATTGTGCCCGCACTGTAAAAGACCGGTGGTAACGGCGGGCGAGCGCGTTTATGAAGCGGGCAAATGCAATCGGTGCGAAGGCGCGGGCTACCGTGGCAGAATCGGCATCTTCGAGCTGCTGGCCATGGACGCGCGCATCCGGGAGCTGGTCATGAAACGCGCACCGGCCGAATCCGTTCGCGCTGCGGCCGGCGCAGCGCACGGGCTGCTCGCCGCCGACGCATGGGCCAAGGTGCTGGCGGGCCACACTTCCGCATGTGAGGTCGCGCCCATCCTGGCGCTGCGCGAAATCGGCTAAGTGCCGCCGTTGATCTGGAAGGAATCGGCAACCTGGCGCAGCAGCCGCTCGATCGAAGTCGCGCGCCCCGGAAAGAAGTGGCGATCGGAAATGGTATTGAGCGCTATGCGAATATCGGGAAACGCATCCGCACAGTGGCGATAGACCTGATCCATGCCGTTCTGCTGCGCGGCGTTGTGATACGCAGCATTGCGGTAACCGCTCGCGCCGAGGCTCTCGTAATACTGGATCGGTGGTGCGCCGCGCCGTTGCACGCGAGTCGTTATGTAATCGGGGAAAATACCGCTCAGCCACAGCGCGAAATCACCCAGATGCGCGTGCAGCATGAAAGCATGCTGGCCGGATGCGGATTCGGCAGCCGAGACCAGGTCGATGAGGTATGAGTACTCCGCCGGGTCGGCCTCGTCGGCCTTGTACGCGCGATTGCCTTTGCCGTACGTGCTGAGCAGGGCGCTGATATAGTCGGCGAGGGTGCGGTCCTGAATGCCATGCTCGAGCAGCGCGTGCCTCACCAGCACATAGAAGACCAGCGTCTGGGGCGCCGTACTCAAGCCGCCCTGGTTCGCGAGCAGTGCATTCAGCGTGCGCGGGTCGTCGAGAATCGCGTCGAAACCTTCTTCGCGAAGCCGCTGCTCCTCGCGATCGCGCGCGGTCTCGACGCCTCTCGTGAGCAGCCAGATGACGTAACCTGCCTCATCACGTCCGAACGAAGCTCTTACATTGGGAAGGATCATTCAGCTCTCCTTGCCTTAGGGCTCGCTGTCCGTAATATCGGAGCTACACAAAAAACGTTCCTAGTGCGGTAGCCTCTGTCAAGACAATTATTTGCGCGCCTGATCCGCCCGCGGTCCATCGAGCGGCGCCTGCTGTTGTGGCTGCTCATTATTACGCTCGTGCCGTCCCTGACGGTGCTGGCGGTCGCCAGCTGGGCGGGCAGCGAGGCTGCGAACCTGCTGGGTGTCTCCGGATCCTGGTCCGGCGTTACCGAAAGTGGCCGCGAGCTGATCAATGAGGCGGAGGAGCGCACCGATCCTGAGCTGCGTGCAGCAGCCGCTAGACACCGCGACCAGCTTTCGACGTCGCTGACGCAGGCCAGCCGTTGGGAGTTCGTTGGCCGGCGCATGCGCACATCGCTGCCCTTCTTCTTTCTGGCGCTCGCGATCATTGTTGCAGGTATTGCGCTGCTGGCCGCGCGCAGAATGGCGCGCTCGGTGTCGCGCCCGATTCGCGAGCTGGTGGAGTGGAGCGGCATGCTGGGCCGCGAGCAGCCGCTGCCCGCGCCGGTTCGACGTGAGGCCGGCGAAGTGAAAGAGATCCAGGCGCTGCGCAACGCGCTGCGCCGCGCATCGGGTGAGATCAGCAGCGCGCGCGCCCGCGCGCTCGAGACCGAGCGCACGAAGAGCTGGGGTGAGATGGCGCGGCGGGTCGCACACGAGATGAAGAACCCGCTCACGCCTTTGCGCCTGGCATCGCATCGCTTGAGGGCAATCGCTGCGGAACGTCCGGAACTGGCGGAGCCGATTTCGGTGATTGCGGAGGAAACGCTGCGACTCGAGGAACTGGCAGCGCGTTTCGCGCTGCTCGGTCGCCCCGCGGAGGGCCCGCGCGCGGCAATCGATGTTGCGGACTTGTTGCAGCGTTTGATCGCGACCGACGTGCCGGCCGCGCTCAAGGCTTCGCTTGCCGTCGAGTCGAGCTATCCGTTCGCGTTCGCCGACTACAACTCGCTAATGCAGGTATTCAGGAATCTCGTGCGCAATGCAGTCGAGGCTAGCCATGCCAATGAAAACGCTGCGCTGTGGCTGACCGTGTCTGACGATGACGGATCGCTCGTCGTCACCGTCGCGGATAACGGCCGTGGCTTCGGCAGCATCGCGCTCGAGAATATATTCGAGCCCGATTTCACGTCGAAAGCGCATGGCACTGGCCTGGGTCTCGCCATTGCCAAACAGATCATCAGCGCTCATAGCGGCGAGATCACGGCGACCGCACGCGCAGCTGGCGGCGCGGAGTTCGTCGTAAGACTGCCGCGTAGCAAGGAGGAAGCAGTCATCACATGAAGCATATTCGCGTTTTCATGCTGCTGCTGCTCGCGGCGTGCGCCGGAACTCGCACCGAGACGGCCGGCTTACGCGTGCTCAGCTACAACATCCACGCCGGCAAGGATGCGCAACAGCAACCGAATATTGCGCGGGTTGTGGCGGTGATCGACTCGGTGGCTGCGGACATTGTGCTGCTGCAGGAAGTCGACAGGCGCACGAGCCGGGCAGGCGGCGCCGATCACCTGGCCGAGTTGGAGCAGCTGACGGGCATGCACGCGGCGTTCGGCAAGTCGCTCGCTTATCAGGGTGGCGAGTACGGCATTGCGCTGCTGTCGCGCTGGCCGATCGATTCCGTGACGGTCGTGCCACTCAAGGTCGAGCCGCCGCAGGAGCGTTCAGGGGTACGTCACGAGCCGCGTGTCGCATTACACGTGGTCATCCGCGCGCCCTTTGGGCCGCTGCACGTTGTGAACACGCACATTGACGCGGGCGCGCAGGGTACGTTTCGGAAACAGGAGATGGTTGGCCTGCTCGCGCGAATTCGGCGCGCGGCGCCGGCGGAACAGCCATTGATTTTTGGCGGCGATTTGAACGCTCGCCCCAATACCGACGAGATCGCCGCGGTTTCGCTGGCACTCACGGATGCGTTTACGGCATGCGGCGTTGGTAGCGGCGAAACGTTCCCGGCAGCACGTCCCGATCGCCGTATCGATTACGTTTTCTTCCGGCGTGCTCGCTGTTTGCATGCACGAGTACCGGAGACCGAAGCGTCGGACCATCGTCCGCTCTTCGTCACCTTGGAGATTTTGAGGCAACCATGATTCCAGGACGTATGGTAGTGGCAGCGTGCATGGCGCTGAGCGTCGCAGCTTGTGCGGTGCGGCTCGGTGGACCTGGTCCCCTCGATCGCGATGCGCTGGCGCTGAAAGTCGCAAGCGATGCGACGGCCGAGCAGACCGCCCAGCTGCTGACGCAGCACGGCACCGAGTACGCCATTCTCTCGGCGGCGCGTGACAGCGCATGGTTCGCGGCCGTTGCCGCGCGTTCCGGCTTGACGTCCACGCGACCCGGCAGCGCGCGCGGAACTACGTATGCGTTTCTCGGTCCCAAGGCACTCGGCGATACGACGCTGACGCTAAAGGTCCCGGGCGGCGGTGAGCTGCGCGTGCACGACGCGCTTTTCGAGCTCGATAAGAACCGCCGCCTCGACTTGCTGGTGGTACAGCTCGACACGCTGGCCAGTCTACAGCGATCGATTGAGACGCTAATGCTGTATGTCGCGAGCGATGTCGGTGCGACCGTGGCCGTGCTGCTGGCGGTAGAGCCGCCCACGCCCGCGCTCGGGGACAGCGTCGCCGTCATCATGCGCGCGCTTTACGCGGACGTCTGGGAGTGCACTAGCGCAGGTCGCGGCGGCGCGCGCGCGCCCGCCCTGCCGATTCGCCTCTTCTACGGCCCCGCCGTGCGCATCCGGTGCGCGGGCGCGGAAACAGTGGGAACCGGTGGATTGCTGGGTCACTTCCAGCTGCGCTGATGCTGCATGAGCGGAGCGATCCTGATTGTCGACGATGAGCCCAACATCCGGCGCATGCTCGGCTCGCTGCTGCGGCACGAAGGCTATGCGATAGCGGAAGCAGCGAATGCGGCGGAGGCGCTGGATCGGCTGGAAGCATCCGAACCGGATGTCGTTCTGCTCGACCTCGCTCTGCCCGATGTCACAGGGCTGGATCTGCTCGTGCGTGTGCACGCGCGCTGGCCGCAATCACCCATCATCATGATGAGCGGTCGCGCCTCACTGGCCGACGCGGTGCAGGCCACCAAGCTCGGCGCGTTCCACTTCATCGAAAAGCCACTCACGCCGGAAGCCGTGCTGTTGACGGTGCGTGGAGCCCTCGATTTACGCAGGGCGCGCACGGTTTCGCGCGCGATCGTCGCGGAGTACGGGCCCGGAGAGGAGCTGATCGGCTCGAGTCAGGCCATGGCGCGCGTGCGCGACCTGATCGAGCGCATCGCCAACACGGACGCGCGCGTGCTGATCACCGGTGAAAGCGGTACCGGCAAGGAGCTGGTGGCTGCCGCGTTACACTCTCGCTCGAAGCGCGCCGACGGACCGTTCATTCGCGTTAACAGCGCGGCGATCCCGCGCGAGCTGATCGAGAGCGAGATGTTCGGTCACGACCGAGGCGCGTTTAGTGGCGCGCATTCCACACATCGCGGCAAATTCGAGCTGGCGGATGGTGGCACGCTCTTCCTCGACGAAGTTGCAGATCTCAGCGCGGAGGCGCAGGCCAAACTGCTGCGCGTGCTCGAGAGCGGTGAGCTGCAACGCGTAGGTAGTGAGACGCAGATCCACATAGATGCGCGCGTGATTTCCGCGACCAATCGCGATCTTCGGCGCGCGACCGCCGAAGGCGGCTTTCGCGAAGACCTCTTTCATCGCTTGAACGTGATACCAATCGAGTTGCCGCCGTTGCGCGAGCGCAAGGCGGATATCCCCGAGCTGGTCGCGCATTTCATGCAGCGCTGGCACGCGCGCACCGGACGCAAGCCGCCAGTGCCTGCCAGCGATGCATTGGACGCACTGCAAGCCTACGAGTGGCCGGGCAACGTTCGGGAGCTCGCGAATCTGTGCGAGCGAATTGCGATCCTGAATGAAGGACAGGTAGTGCGCGCCCACGATGTCGCGCGCGTCCTGCCGGATGGCGCCGAGCGGGGCGCGCGCGAGCGTCTGCCGCTGAACGAGCGGCTGGACGACTTCGAGCGCGACCTCATCACGCGCGCGCTCGAGCGCGCCGGCCATAGTATCGCCGAAGCGGCCAAGCTGCTCCAGACGGACCGCGCCAACCTCTATCGCCGGATGCGCAGGCTCGGGATCGAGCGATGAAAAAGCTGCTGATCATGTTCTTCGCGTGGGTCACGCCACTCGCCGCGCAGGTGACGATCACGGAGGCACCGCTCACCACGGATGCGGCGGCGTCGATCGTCGCATTGTACAATCGCGCTGAAGGCATCAGGCTGAGCGGTGATTCGCGCATTGCCAGCGGCACGGAGACGGACGGCAGTGTCGCGGTGCTGGCAGGCTCGCTCACGCTGGGCGGACGAGTGCGTGGCGACCTGGTTGTCATCAACGGCGACCTGATCGCTGAACCGGGCGCGCAGGTTGACGGCAGCATCACCATAGTTGGCGGCGCGGTTGAAGGCGCGCAGAACTTGCGCGCGCGTGAGCTGCTGAAGTACCCCGAGCGCCTGAAGTACGAGCTGCGCGACGGCGTGCTGTTGCTCATGCGCGAAGTGCCCACAGACGAGCTCGCCGCGGGACGCGAATTTCGCTTCGGCCGAACCGATCTGGTCGTGGCTGCGCGCGGCGGCTACAACCGATCGGAAGGTCTGCCGGTCTTCATCGGGCCACGGCTCACCCTCGGCCGTCGCAATCCGACGCGGCTGGAAGCGCTCGTCATTTTGCGAACCGCCGCCGGTTTCGAGTTCAACGAGAACGACTACGGCTACGTGCTGACGGCGGAGCAATTCGTGGGTGGCAAGCAAGCGGCGCGTTTGGGTTTCCGCTACGCGAGCGAGGTGCTGCCCGTCGAGGCGTGGGGGCTGAGCGACCGTGAGACATCTCTGGCCGCGTTCGTGTTACATCGCGATTACCGCGATCACTACGCGCGCGCTGGCTGGAGCACTTATCTGGCCGCCGGCCGTGGCGGATTGCCGCTCGACTGGCGCATCGAGTTCGGCAATCTCGAGTATGAGAATGCGGTGCTGCGCGATCCCTTCTCACTGCTCCACAACCATCAGAATTGGCGCAGGGAAGTGCTGGTGCCTGCCGTGCGCATGCGCACGCTCGGCTTACACACCAAGTACGACACCCGCAACGAAAATCGCGACCCGTCATCGGGCTGGCTCGTGCGTGGCGATGCCGAACTCGGTCTCTCGCTGCGCAGCGGAACGGCGGCGACGTTCGATCAGGATTACCGGTACGGATTGCTCGACATCCGGCGCTACGCGCGGCTGTCGCCCAGCTCGCGTATCTCACTGCGTGCGGTTGCGGCCGGATCGATCAACGGCAACGCATTGCCGTCATTCCATCAACAGGCCCTCGGCGGCGAGGGCTCGCTGCCGGGCTATGAGCTTTACGACTTCGATTGCGGCGCTCACTCCGCGATCGCAGTGCAACAATACTCGCCCTACTACGGTTGCGATCGGCTGCTGTTCTTCCAGGTCGAGTACCAATCCAATTTCCGCTGGCTCTCGCGCATGGGCCGCAATGTCGGCCGTGACTTCGGCCTGCTCGACAACATCAAATGGCTTCTCTTCTTCGACACGGGCCGCACCTGGACCGAGCAAGCGAGTGTGGGTAATCGCGCGACCGGACTCAATGACTTCGTTGCCGATGCCGGATTCGGATTGAGGTTCGGGACGATCGGTGCGTATTGGGCGGTGCCGCTGTCTGCGCGTGGCCAAGGCGTCAATTTCTTCATGCGTCTGGGGCCGCGACTCTAATGCGCGCACCGCTTCGCTCGCTGCTCGCACTCGTCGCACTAACCGTGTCGGCGTCGGCAGTTTGCGCCCAGAGCGTGGTCGTCTCGTCGGCTGCGGACAACAACTACCGTGGTGTCGTGCGCTTGATCGAAGTGCTTGCAGACGATGAGCTCGAAGATGCCGTTCGATCCGGGCTGCCGCTGCGCGTGCGCTTTCGCGTCGAGCTCTGGCGCGATGGCATTGTCGATGACCTGATGGGCGCCGAACTATGGACCTCTGTGCTGACATTCGATCAGCTCGCCGAGCAATACGTCTTGCGCACACGCGCGGGCGCCGGACCCGCGCGGTCCTTTCCGGACTATCACAATGCACGTGCGGCTGTGGAGGGCGCCTACATGGTGTCGCTGCGTCCGACCGGAAAAGGTCGCTATTACTACACGGCCAACGTAATCATCGAAACGCTCTCGCTGTCGGATCTGGACGAGCTCGAACGTTGGTTGAAGGGTGAATTGCAGCCGGCCGTGTCGGGCGAGCGTTCGCTGCCCGGTGCGCTAGGACAGGGAGCGCGACGCTTGTTCATCCGGGTTCTTGCCTTACCGGAAAGGCGGTTCGAGGCACGTTCGGATCGCTTCCGCCTTCCCTGAAACTGGCCGCGAGGCGCGCAAGCTCGTATTAATTAGGTCTCATATCAAACGGATCGAGATGTCATTTCGCTTCTCATCGCGTCCGAACCGGGCGCGCGAAATCAACTGGCGCACCTGGAGCCACGACGCGTTCGCCGAGGCGGCTGCCGCGGATAAGCCCATCCTGCTCAATCTCACCGCGGTGTGGTGTCATTGGTGCCATCTGATGGACGAGACGACATACTCGGAAGCCGGCCTCATTCAGCTCATCAACGACAAGCTGATTCCCGTGCGCGTGGATGCCGATCAGCATCCGCATGTGCAGGATCGCTACATCGCGGGCGGCTGGCCGACCAACGCGTTTCTCACACCCACCGGTGAGGTGCTGTGGTCCGGGACTTACGTGCCGCCGGAGCAGTTCACTCAGGTCGCGTCCGGAGTGCTCGGCGCATGGGGTGAGCGGCGCGCTGAGCTGAAGCTCGAGATCGAGCGCCGGCGCAAGGCACTCGATGCGGCGCGCGGCCGTCATCATGTCGTCGGACTGGTCCGACGAGAAGCTGCCGACGACGTGCTGTCCGCGACCATCGATGCGTATGACGAGCGCAATGGCGGTTTCGGCACCGAGCCGAAGTTTCCATACGTGGACGCGATCGAGCTGCTGTTTGTTCATGGTGTGCGCGACAACGCGGACTATCTGCGCATGGGCGAGCAATCGCTGGACGGCATGTTGGCTGGTCAGCTGTGGGACTCCAAAGTCGGCGGCTTTTACCGCTATGCCACGGCGGCAGATTGGTCGTCGCCGCGCGAGGAGAAGCTGCTCAGCGTGAATGCAGCGCTGCTCCGCATTTACGCGCTTGGCGCGAGCGCGCACCGCCGCGCCGAATGGCGCGACATTGCGAAGCGCATCGTTGCATGGGTCGATTCGACGCTACGACTGAAGGACGGCTTGTGGCGCGGCAGTGATGCGCACGACGATGATGTGCTTTACACGAATTACAACGCGCAGTGGATTCGCGCACTGGCCGAGGCCGGCGGCAGACTCGGCGAACAGCAATGGATAACGACCGCTCGCACCGCGCTGGCTGCGTTACTGCAACTGATGCACGCGCCGGGCGATCTAATGTTCCACTATCGGCTGGCCGCTGGGGCACCGCAGATCGGCTTTCTGCTTTCCGACACGAACGATACGGCGCGCGCCGCGATCGCAGTCGCTCAAGCAACCGGCGACACCACGTATCTCGATCACGCGCGTCGCCTGGCAGGCGGCATGGAGCACGGCTTTTGGGCGGAGGACGGCGGCTTCTGGGAGCGTACCAAGGGCGCGGATGAAGTCGGCGCTCTGCGCTATAGGGAAAAGCCGTTCGACGCGAACGCGGAAGCCACGCGTTTGCTGAACGATCTGACCAGCGCAACCGGGGAGCGTCGCTATCGGGCGCTTGCTGAGCGCGTCCTCGCGGTGCTGTCGCCGCAGGCTGGACGGTGCGGCGTCGCGGGCGCCGGCTACGCGCTCGCTGTCGATGAGTTCTTCGATCCACCAATGCAAGTCGTGATCGTCGGCACAGGTGCACAGGCGGATGCGCTGCGGGCAGCCGCGCTTCAGCTGCCACTGACCGCCCGGCGCGTGTGGTCGCTGCCCGCGGGCGGCCGCATTGGCCAGCTCAGCTTCGAGCCGCAAGCCCAGCCCGTCTCGTACATCGCAGGCAGCCGCGGCATGTCACCACCTGTCGGTCAGCCGGAACGCCTGCACGAAGCGCTCGCGATACTGCGCTGACCGCCATGCTCGCCGGGTCCGACATTCGCGCCGCGCTGCACGAGCTCATGCGACGCGGTGCCGATGCAAAGCTCTCCGAACCAGAATTCAATTCACTGGCACTGCGCGTCTTTGCGCATCAATTCGAACACAACGCGCCGTATCGCCGCTACTGTGAACGACGCGGGCGCACGCCCGCCGACACGACTCGCTGGACCGACATGCCCGCGGTACCGACGGGCGCCTTCAAGGAGGTCGCGCTGGTTGCCGGCAATCCGAAGAATGCGCAGCTCGTGTTCAAGACCAGTGGCACCACGCGCGGTGCTGAGAAGCGCGGCATTCATTACATTCTCGATCCGTCGTTGTATGAAGCGTCATTGCTGGCCACCTTCCGGACATTCGTGCTGCGCGGCGCGCCACCTCTGCGCATGATTTCCCTGATTCCGCCACACGCCGATGCGCCCGACTCATCACTCAGTTACATGGCGAGTGTAATTGTGCGCGAGCTGGGCGCTCGCGATAGCGATTTCTTTGCGAGTGTGAGTGGCGGGCTCGACACCGGTCGGCTGAATGCCGCGCTTGCACCGGCCCGTGAGCCTGTTTGTCTGCTCGGCACGTCGCTCGCTTATGCGCACTGGCTGGATTCTCTGGCCGACCTGCGGTTCGAACTTCCGGCCGGCTCGCGCCTGATGGACACCGGTGGTTTCAAGGGTGAGATGCGCAGTGTTTCTGCCGACGAGCTGCGCGCGCGCTATGCCAGCGTGCTAGGCATCGCGACCGAAGATTGCATCAACGAATACGGCATGACCGAGCTGTGCTCCCAGTATTACGACTTGCCACGCATGGATCGCCCCAGGGCTGGTCCGCCCTGGCTACGGCCACGGGTCGTTGATCCCGAGAACTTGCTGCCGCTGCCTTACGGCGCGACCGGCATTCTCCAACACTTCGATTTCGCCAATCTGGATTCCGTCGCGGCGGTTCAAACCGAGGATCTCGCGTATGAGAGCGAGAACGGTTTCGTCCTGTTGGGTCGTGCGCCAGGCGCAACACCACGCGGCTGCTCGATCGCAATGGACATCTTGCTGTCGGATGCGCAGCGATGAACCAGAGTTTCGACGCATGGCATCTGCCAGGCCTGCTCGACAATGAGCTGACCCTTGCGACCTACCAGCTCGGGGATCTCGACGTGCGAGCCCCGGTGCTCACACCCGATCAGCTGCAGCGCGTGATCGCACACATTACAAATGCACGCATGAACACGCTGCAATCGACACCGGTCGCGGCAATCGTCACTGCTATCGACAGAGCGGCAAATCGTATTGCAGCGGACGAAACAGCACGCACAATGCTTTCAGCCGTAACCGGTTATTCACCGCAAATCGTCGAAGACATTCTGAGCCATATGACGCGCGATTGGAGTCGCGGCGAGCTGGAAGCGCTGCTGCGCGCCGAGCTGGCCGATTCGCGCGTTCTGGATGCGCCCATCGCGGATCAAAGTGGCTGCGCCCGATTGGCAGTCGGTCCGCGACTCGCTTTTCACGTCTTCTCCGGCAATGTGCCGGGCGTGTCGGTCACCTCAATCGTGCGATCGCTGCTCGTGAAGGCCGCAACGCTCGGCAAGACCGCATCGGGCGAGCCGGTTTTGGCGGTCCTCTTCGCACGCGCCCTGGCCGCCAATTCGCCCGCTTTGGCCGAAGCTCTTGCCGTGACTTATTGGCCGGGTGGCACGTCCGATCTCGAAGCCGTCGCCATCAGCGCTGCCGACGCACTCGTCGTGTACGGAGGCGCCGAAACCGTGAATGCGCTCAGGGTACGCGCCGGCGCCCGGGTAAAGCTCGTCGAGCACGGGCCAAAGCTTTCGCTCGGCGTGGTCGGGCGGGGCGCTTCGCTGGCGACAGCCCGGGCAATCGGGGCAGCGACGGCCGCGTACGACCAGCAGGGCTGCGTGTCGCCGCATGTGGTTTACGTCGAGCGGGGCGGGGTGGCTGGTCGCGCGCTCGCCGAAGCAATCGCGGCCGAGCTGGCGGGTCTCGCAGTCGCGATGCCGCGGCGCCGCTTGAGCGCTGCCGAAGCAATCGCGATTCGCGACGCGCGAACCCGCGCCGAGTTCAGCGGCGATGGCAATGCCACAACAGTTGTGTTCGGCTCGAACGATACGAGCTACACGGTCATTTATGATGAAGATGTAACACTCGCGGCGTCATGCCTGAATCGAACATTGTACGTAAAGCCGATCGATGACTGTGATGCATTGCGCACGCTGCTCGCGCCGCATCGCGATGTTTTGCAGAGTGTTGCATTGGCTGGGTTTTCGAGCCATGAAGTAGCGCGCATTGCGACTCTGCTCGCTGAAGTTGGTGTCACTCGCATCACATCATTCGAGCAATTACCGTGGCCGCCAATGACGTGGCATCACGATGGTCGCGGTCCTCTTCTCGAGCTGCTGAACTGGCAGGATATCGAGCTTTGAGTGAACGAATCGGATTTCGGGTTCCCTCTGCCGCCGGCCAATTTCGGAAAAAAATAGCAAGCGTCTAAGTAGAGAAATGTAAGAGCTTACCCACGATTTCCACATTCGCGTAAAGCGATTCGGAACGCCCTTTGCACCCTGCCCGTGCCCGGGTCGGTTTATTAGAGGGCCGGAGGAATCATGGAAGCTCGATATTTTTTGCGCTTAATGCGCTCTGTGTTGAATATAAAACCGGTTCGCGAATGGCCCGTGCGCGCAGCAGTAGCATTTCCCGCATGCATCCTCGCGATCGTACTTTTGTTCACCGCGTTTCGCGCGCCTGGTGCAATCGGCAGCATTGCAGCGTTCGGAAATCGTACGCCGACGGACCATTTGATTCTGCGTGCATCACACGTCGACGTCGCGCTCGACAACGTCACCAGTGTATATGAAAACGAACTGGAGCCGATCGCGCGCGTGTTGTTGACGTACCGAAACGATGCGAGACTCGCACGCCGCATTGCCACAGCGCTGGTGCGCGAGTCGCGCCGCGCCGGCCTGGAGCCGGATATCCTGCTGGCCGTCCTGCTGGTCGAGAATCCCTGGATCAATCCGAGCGCGCGCAGCCCGGTTGGGGCGCATGGGTTGATGCAGGTGATGCCCGGGCATCAAGGCAATTGGAAGGCGTGCCCCGGGCGACTCGACGAGATCGAGCCGAACATCTGCTACGGTGCCCAGATTTTCCGTGCCTATTTGCGCGAGGAGAATGGCCAGGTGGCGCGGGCTCTGTTGCGCTACAACGGCTGTGTCAAAGGCACCAACACACCGAACTGTCACGAGTATCCGTCGGCGGTGTTTGCCCGCGTCAGCCGCGCGCAAGCGATAGCGCGCCGGCCGTCGAAGAGCGCGTCCGACTAGATCTGCTGGTCGGCCGGCAGCAGCGATTTGTGAGCGGCGATTGCGGCCTTCACGCCGCTTGCTGCCGCACTGACGGCAAGATAGGGCGGTCCCGTCAAATCGCCGGCCGCGAATACGCCAGCCACACTGGTCTCCTGCGCATTATCAACTACGACATTGTCATCTTCGTCACGCGTGCAGCCGAGCTGGTCCGCCAGGTCGGACGACGGATGCGAACCGATGTAAAAGAATGCGCTGTCGAGGGGCAGCGCATCGCCATCAACGAACTCGACCGCGGTCAAACGATCATCCTGCTCGCATAATCGCGCGATCGGCTTCGAGTTTATGGCGACGTCGTACTTCGCAAGCGTTGCAACTGCCTTCGGCTTCAGTGCGAGCTGGTGTCCGTTCGTAAGCAGCGTGACCGACCGGGTCCATGCCAACAGGTAAAGCGCCTGGAGCGCGGCGCCTCGCCGCCAGCCAATCACGCCGATCCGTGCGTCTACCATGGATGGACCATCGCAGTCGGGACAGTGAAAGACCGATACACCATACAATCGCTCGAGTCCTTCGATCTGCGGAAGCACGTCCTGTCTGCCGTAGGCGAGCACGACGCGCCGGGCCGCAAGAGTTTCGGCATTCTCGAGGCCGATTCGAAATGCATTCTTCTCACCGATCACACTTACGACGTCGGCGTCCTGCCACTGGGCGCCCGCGACCCGCGCCTGCTCGATCAAAACGCGACGCAGCTCATGCGGCGCCGGATCGGTGATGCCGGGATAGCCGTGGACGGCCCAGGTTGGATCGTTACGAGGCTTGCCCGAATCGAGAACGCGAACGCTTCTTCGATAGCGCGCGAGCCATAGTCCGGCCGACAGCCCAGCCATGCCGCCACCGACAATGATCGTGTCGAACTCGGACACTACGCTGTTTTTTCGATGAGATGATTCGAAGCTGCCGCCACGATTTCGACGGGCAGCACGATCTCGATCGTTGTGCCGGCGTCGGGCTTACTCTCGGCGATGATGGTGCCGCCATGCGCTTCGACGATTTCGCGCGCGATGGCGAGGCCGAGACCAGCGCCTTTGGAGCGCGCCTGCTGGCCGATCTGAAAGAACTTGTCGAAGATGTAAGGCAGCTGATCAGCCGGTATGCCGACACCCGAATCCTGCACCAGGATATGAATGCCGTCGTCGCGCGCCCAGGCGCGCATGCGAACGCGGCCACCCTCGGGCGTGAACTTCAGCGCGTTCGAGAGCAGGTTGCCAATCACCTGGTCGCCAAGACGGTCTGCATCCGCGCGGATCGCGCGTGGCACGTTCGCATCGATTTCGACCTTGAAGTCGATGGCCTTCTTGCGGGCCAGCACGGAGAAGGAACGTTCGACGCGCGTGAGCAGATCACGTAACACTACTTCCTGCTTCTCGAGTTGCAGCCCGCCCGCTTCCAGACGGCTGATGTCGAGAAGTTGATTGACCAGCTTGGTCAGCACGCGAGTTTGCTCGCGAATCGTCTCCAGCGCTTCGACTTGCTGGGGCGTTGGCTTGCCGTAAATACCTTCTTCGATCAGCTCCGCATAACCGCTCACCACGTTGATGGGCGTCTTCAATTCGTGGGTGGCGATGCTGATAAACTCCGCCTTCATTTGATCGAGTCTGCCCAATTGCTCCGTCATCCAGCTGAATGAGCGTGACAGATCGCCGATCTCATCATGTCGCCGCATCGGCAGATCTTCCGGCAGCACAAAATCGCCTTCCGCCACGCGCGCCATGGCACGGCGAAGGCGCAGGATCGGTCTGGTAATCGCAGCGGCGTTCCACAGGCCGAATGCGATCGCAATCAGCAAGCAAATCATCAATGCAGCAAGCGACGTGGTCGCCGCGGATGAGCTGATGCGATACGCGAGAGCGATGTCCTCTTTGCTGCGATCGTCGATCGCGCCTGCGACTTCGTCCAGGCGCTGAGCCGAAGCCAGCAGCGGCTTGACGCGCTCGAAGTAGGCGGTGGCTTCCTGCGCCCGGCCGCCTTCCATGAGCGTGACGATCGTGGTGGTGGCCGATTCGAGCTGCGTGAGTGCGCCGTCGATTCCTACGGTCGCGTTTCGATAGCCGAGCTTGGCCAGCTCGCCAATGCCGCCGCGCGCATCGCGCAGAGCATTGTCGATGGCAAGCCGCTGGTCGTCACCGCCGGCAATCAGATAGCCGCGGAAATGCCGATCGAGCTCGGCCAGGCTGGTCTGCAATCTGCCGAGCTGAACGAATGCGAAAGCATGGCGCTCCCGCTGCTCCAACGCGATCTCGCGCAGCGTAGATAGACGGCTGACCGCGTACACCGCCGGACCCGCGACCAGAATTGCGATAGCGGCCAGTGTGGCGATCAGGCGTGTCCCAAGTTTCATTGCCGGACTGTTTTACGTATGCGTTGAAGTTCGCGATCCTTCTCTGCGAGCTGCTCCTCCAGCGCCGACACCCGCTTTGCCAGCCGATCGCGTTCCTGCTCGACCGAGCGGATTCTTGCGGTCACCGTCGGCCCCGGCAAGCGCGGCAATTCGCGTTGCCGCTCGGCCTCGGCGCGCTCCGCGCCCAGCTCGAGACCGATCAGATACAGCGTTTGTGCCATGGGACTCGCCCAGTCTTCCTGTTCCGGCAGTCGCAGATAGCTGGCGGCCAGATCGGATCCGACTTCCGGACGACGACCGGGATTGCGCGGGTCCATCTCCATTGTGGCTAGCAATAGCACGGCGCGCTGACCTTCGGTCTTGTGCCCGAAATGCTGAGCAGTCCAACTCATTTCCTGATGCGCCAGAGCATAATCGCCGTTGGTCATTGCTCGAACACCAGCGTCGAAGCGCTGCTCGTGGTCCGCTCGCCAAACCGATGTTAAAGTGGCGCAACTCGTGACCACGAAAGCGAGTGCAGCCACCGGCACCGTTGCACGCCTCATTTGATCCGCCTCCAGGTGGGAACCTCGATGCGGCGCGTTCCCTGCAATCCATGGGCCTTCAATGGTGCGGGACAGGCCTGCGTAATCGGAGCCGAACTTGCATGGCCAAAAAAACACACCGTACATTGCCGCAGGGAACTTCACATAGGGGTCAGAATGCCGGATGAAGCCGTAATTGCCGGAGATGAAGGCAAATACGTCTATTGCATCATCAAAAGCGCGGACGAGCGGGACTTCGGACCGATCGGCATCGGCGAAGGCGGCAACCGCGTCTACACGGTGCAGCACGGCGACCTGGCGGCTGTCGTAAGTGACACGCCCATCAGGATCTATGACCCTACCCGTGAAAACGTCCTGGCGCACGAGCTGGTCAACGAGACGGTCATGCGCGAATACACGGTGATCCCCATGTCGTTCGGCACCATCTTCCGAACCAAGGACGACATCATCGAGCTGTTGAAGTCCACGTATCGTGCCTTCGACGACGTGCTCGAAAAGATGCGGGACAAGATCGAATTCGGGCTGAAGGTGCTGTGGGACCGCGAGAAAGTGATCAGCCGGCTGGAAGGCGCGGATGAAGAGATCAGCCGGTTGAAGGAAGAGATCACCAGCAATGCGCAAAGCTCTACCTATTTCGCGCGCATGCAGCTCGGCCGTCTGATCGAGAGCGCGCTCGAGAATGCCGCGAATACGTACGTCATGGATATCCACGAGTCACTGAAACCTGTCGCAGTAGCGAGCCGTTCGAATAAGCCGATTGGTGATCGCATGATCATGAACGCGGCGTATCTCGTGGAGCGCTCGCGCGAGCAGAAGTTCGACGAAGCGGTGAAGGCACTGAGCCGTAAGTACGAAGATGTTCTCTCCTTCAAATACACGGGTCCCTGGCCGCCCTACAACTTCGTCAACATCAAGCTTCGACTTGAGCGTGCGGATGCATAATGGGGTCATGCTCCCATGTTCCCATGCTCCCATGCTCCCATGCTCCCATGCTCCCATAGATCATGGGTCTTCTCAAGCATCTGCTGTTCTGGCCTGTAACCGGGCCGAAATTTCTGATCGATTTCTCAATGAATCAGATCGAGGGTGTCGTCAGAGAGAATCTTACCGATGATACCGAAGTCAAAGCGGAGCTAATGGAGCTGCAGCTGTTGCTGGAGCTCGGCGACATTGATGATGAGGAATACGTCCGCAGGGAAGCAGCGCTCATGCAGCGGCTGCGCGAAATCCGCGAGTGGCGCGAGAGATTCGGTATGGGCGTAGCCGGTGGCCCGGTCCGCGTGCAGGCCCAGGAAGAGGAGCCCGAAGCCGAGCAGGCGGAAGCGGCCAAGCAGCCGCAGGTCGCACAGCCGGGAGAAGCTTCGATCGACCTGCATCTCGATTGGGAATGATGCATGATGGAAAAGCTGCTGGCGCGCGCGCCCACGCGATTCATATTCGTAGTGGGCAAGGGCGGTGTGGGCAAGACCACGACCGCAGCCGCCATTGCAGTCGCGCTGGCCGATGCCAACCAATCCACACACCTAATCTCCACCGATCCCGCGCATTCGCTGCGCGACCTGATACCGGAATCCTGTAGCTCGAAGCTAGAGCTTGAAGAGTTCGACGCGCGCAAGTATGCGGACGTTTTTTTCCAGCGTCTGCGCGCTCCGTTCATCGAGCTGATCGAGCGCGGCACCTATCTCGACGCTGCCGATGCGGCCAGCTTTCTCGATCTATCGATTCCCGGCATTGATGAAGTGATGGGCGCGTTGCGTCTGGTCGAGCTGCTGGACTCGCATGCGCAACGAATCGTCGTCGACACGGCGCCCACCGGTCATACGCTGCGACTCCTCGAAAGCGCGACGATCATCGAGAGCTGGGTCAATGCCGGCCGCGCGATGGCGGAGAAGGCAAGTGCGGTTTCTGCTGCACTGGTCGGCCAGCCGGTGCCGCTCAGTGCCATGCCGCTGCTCGAACAATGGCAGAAAGCTGCTAAGCGCTTCGAGACTGAAGTGATTCAGCGCGGCACGGCGATCGTAGTGACGCGCGGCGGAGTCGTTGTCGAGAAAGAAACGCAACGACTGATCACGGACCTCGAGCGGCGCGCGCTAGATGTGGGCGCGACAGTAGCAGTCGGTGATGGCGAAGCAGACTTCACGGTCGAGCGCTACCCGAATGCAACG
>JBQTID010000064.1:0-29258 GCA_052389275.1 Gemmatimonadota bacterium
TCCGCTGGCAGCGCGCATCGTGACGGTCGCCGACTTCTACGATGCGCTGACGCACGCGCGTCCATACCGTCCGCAGCGCATGCCGGAAACAGTGCTGCCGATGATTGTCGCCGGCCGCGCCACGCACTTCGATCCCGCTGTCGTCGACGCGTTTCTGCACGTGCACAATGGCGGATGAACATCGAGCTGCGCGACCGGCAGGGCCGGCCGTTTCGCGTGCGCGACATCGAGCTGCCGGCCGACCGCGGCCAGCTCGAGCGGATGTACGCTTCATTTCTGCCCAAGCGCGCGGCGCAGGGACTGCCCCCCGAAACGGCTGATGCGATCCGCCGCTGGCTGGACCGCATTCTCGCCGGCGGAGTACACCTGATAGTCGAGCTGAACGGCTCGGTTTGCGGGCACGGCTTGCTGATGCCCATGGCGAGGAACCACGAGACCGAGCTCGCGAATTTCACACATCAATCGATTCGCGGCCGCGGCATTGGCACCGCATTGAACGAAGTGCTGGTCGCACGCGCGAGGGCTGAGGGTTTCGAGCGTGTCTGGCTGTCGGTCGAGCCGGCCAACATTCCGGCGATGCGCTCCTACGCCAAGGCCGGGTTTCGCACCATTGGCTCGTCACTCTGGGCGCCGGAAATCGAGATGGAAGTGCGATTTCAATAGTGAGGTAGTATGGCAACGGTCCTAATGACGCAGGGGAGCACGCTACTGGAGCGCTATGACAGCGTGCGGCATTTCACCGAAGAGCTGTGCGCCGGCCTCGAGCTGGAGGATTATGTCGTGCAATCGATGGACGACGTCAGTCCCACCAAATGGCACCTCGCCCACACCAGCTGGTTCTTCGAGACGTTCGTGCTGAAGGCGCACAAGCCTGATTACCGGCCGCTCAATCCGGCTTATCAGTACCTGTTCAACTCGTATTACGTGCAGGCCGGCGAGCGGCACTGCCGCGCGCAGCGCGGCTACATCTCGCGGCCGACCGTGCGCGAAGTCTTCGCGTACCGCGCGTACGTCGATGAGCAGATGAGCGAGCTGCTCGCGCGCGCCGATCACGACACACTACAGCGCATCAGTGACCTGGCCGAGCTGGGCATCAATCACGAGCAGCAGCATCAGGAATTGATGCTGACCGACATCAAGCACGTCTTCTCGGTCAATCCGCTTCGTCCCGTGTATCGCAATGTAGTGCTGCCGCGCGCCACGGCCGCGCCGCTCGAATGGATTGCGTTGGACGCGGGGCTGCATGGAATCGGTCACGACGGCAACGGCTTCGCGTACGACAATGAAGGCCCGCGCCACCGCGTGTTTGTGGAACCGTTCGCGATCGCATCACGGTTAGTTACGAACGGGGAATATCTCGAGTTCATGGCAGCCGGCGGCTACACCCGTCCCGAGCTGTGGCTGTCAGCAGGCTGGGACGCCGTGCAGCAGCATCACTGGAGCGAGCCGTTCTATTGGGAGCAGCGCGACGGCAAGTGGTACGTCTTCACACTCGCGGGCATGCGTGAAGTGGACGAGCACGCGCCGGTTTGCCACGTCAGCTATTTCGAAGCCGACGCGTACGCGCGCTGGCGGGGATTCAGACTGCCTACGGAATCGGAATGGGAAGTGGCGGCCACCAACAGCGATAGCGATAGCGCCAATTTCGTGGAGAGTGGTTTTTTTCACCCATGCTCCCATGATCCCATGCTCCCACGCTCCCTGTATGGCGACGTCTGGCAGTGGACCCGATCCCAGTACTCGCCATATCCGGGCTTCCAGCCGGCCAAAGGTGCAGTCGGCGAATACAACGGCAAGTTCATGTGCAATCAGTTCGTGCTGCGCGGCGGCTCGTGTGCGACGTCGCGCACGCACATCCGTCGCACGTACCGCAACTTCTTTGCGCCCGGCGCGACCTGGCAATTCATGGGCATTCGTCTCGCGCAGGACGTGCGATGAATCCCATCACCGCGCAGCCCGCCTCCGCCTTCGTTTCCGCCTCCGTCGCCGTTTTGAGCGACGTGATGGAGGGACTGAGTCGTCCGCAGAAGCAGCTGCCGTGCAAGCTGTTTTATGACGAGGCCGGCGCGCGGCTGTTCGAGCGCATCTGCACGCTGCCGGAGTATTATCCAACCCGCACGGAGATCGCGATTCTGCGCGGCCACGCCGGCGCGGTAGTTGAATGGATCGGACCACGCGCGCGGATCGTGGAGTTCGGCAGCGGCAGCGGCGAGAAGACGCGCATCCTGTTGAGGGCGCTCAGGCAGCCCTCAGAGTACATCCCGATCGACATCTCGAACACGCAGCTGCTCGCGTTCGCTCGCTCGCTGGCTCACGAGCTGCCCTGGATCCGGATCAGCCCAATGTGCGACGACTATACAAACCGGCTGCTGCTGCCGGCGACAGAGGAGCGGACGATCGTTTTCTTTCCCGGCTCGACCATCGGCAACTTCGAGCCGGCCGCGGCGTTCGAGTTTCTGCGTAACGCGGCGGCGCTGGCGGGGCGCAATGGCGGCCTGTTGATCGGCGTGGATCTGCGCAAGGAGCGGTCTGCGCTCGAGCGCGCTTACAACGATGCGCAAGGCGTCACCGCGGAGTTCAACCGCAACATCCTGCGTCACGTGAATCGTGCTTGCGACGCCGATTTCCGTCTCGACTGCTTCGGGCATCACGCGTTTTATGATGAGGCGCACGGCCGTATTGAGATGCATCTGGTGAGCACGAGACCGCAGAACATTACGCTCGCGCGTTCGAGCCGGCGTCCGCGCCGTGTCGGCATCGGCGCGGGCGAAAGCATTCTTACGGAGTATTCATACAAATACGACATCGAAGGCTTCCGTGCGCTCGCGCGCAGCGCAGGCTTCGCGCCGGTCTCGGTATGGACGGATCCTGCGCGTCGCTTCAGCGTCCACGCGTTCGAGGTTGCGTGATTCGCTACCGCATCAGCCAGTAGCTCACCTTGACCAGGAAGATGTTGTCCGCGCGCTGATCGAAGATCGCGTTCAGGTCGCGCGACATTCTGAAATCACCGGTCGCGGCCTGACCGGAGCGCTGCTGCTGCCATACCAGGAATAGCGTGGAGCCCGGCCGATACTCCCAGCGCAATACGGCGTTGCCGCGCAGCGATCGGAAATTGAAATCCGGATTCTGCCACTCGAACGTTCGGCTGCTGCCATTCGCGCGCAGCACGTAGACGCTGTCTGCACCGGCAGCGTTGCGCACCACGCTCAGCTCCGATGGTCCGTAGATCCGCTTCGCGAGCGCGCGCGGCGCAACGAATTCCTTGAAATTGCGGTAATCTCCACTTGCGATGAACGGCTGGAGCACGACTTCCAGCGTCAACGTTGGCGTGAAGGTCGCGCTTACGCGCGTCCTCAGCTCCAGCGTTCTTTGCTCGATTTCCGCGAAGACCGCACGCTGTCCGAAGAACGCGCTCAGGCTCTCGTCCCTGAAGCGCCGCACGAATTGCGCGCTGGCGATCGAGTGATCGTAATAAGGCGAAAGCGAGATGCTCAGATTGGTTGCCGGCTTGAAGCGAACGTCCACGCCGATGTTGCGACTCGAGCCGCCCTCGGCATTGGTGTTGTAGCCAGGGTAGATCCCGAACACCAGTGGCTTGCGCGAGTCGGTGTCGATCGCGAAGAACACGCTCTTTTGCGTGGGCCGCTTCACAACCACGCCGCCACGCGTGAGCCGGTCGTCGAAAACTTCCGGCCGATACTGCAATGAACCCGACATCCACCAGAGAAAGGACGTCTGCCCGCCGGCCCAGAAGTGTGCCTGCCGGTCCGTCAAATCTCCATCGAAGTTGTACTGCTGCTGGCCGCCGAATACGAGGTCGAGGCGCCGGTAGTATTTGGTGGGCTTGGTGAACGCGCGCATGATGTTGCCGTTCATCCACTTGTAATCGGCGCGCGTGAGGAAGGCGAGGTCGTTGACCTCGAAGCCGGGTGAGCGGTAGTTGACCTGCGCTTCGCCCAGCCAGTCGCCGGCATCCTTCGCGACCCGCGCATAGCCGCCGAAGCCGCGCATGGTCGTCATGGTCGAATCGAGCCGGTCGCTGAACAGGGTGTTCGAGCCGGCCTGCCGGTCCGGACGCTGGAAGTAGCGCGCCGAAGAATGCTGGAGCCGCAGTATGGCATCGCGATCGCCATTCACGTTCGACACCGCGAAGTTGCCCATGAAACTGTACATGCGCTTCTTCCAGCCCATGTTCCAATCGACGCCGGCCGCTTCGGCGTGAGCCGGCACGAGATGCTCGAGCACCGGATTGTCGAAGCGTCGAATCACCGACGTGCCGATCGCGCCGAAGGTGTAGTCGCCGTTCCGGTAATTCTTCTTGACGCGGCCGACGAAGTAATTGGTCAGCGGCTCGACTTCTTCCTCGAACGTGCCGTCGCTCGCGTCGAGCGCCTTCGCCTTCTCGGACGATGTCAGCGCGTTCAGGATGCCGAGCTGCAAACCGCTCTGCGTGCGTCCCGTGATCTTCGCGGCACCCATGATCGTCGTGTTGTCGGGCATCAGTGTGTAGGCGGCGGCGCGTGACACGAAACCCTGTGGCGAGCGGCCGATGCGGCGCGAATAGAACAGCGACAGCGACGACACGTTGCTACAGTAGAAGCAGTTGAAGCCGCCAAACCCGAACACGCCGCGGCCGCTCACGAAGAACGGGCGCTTCTCCTCGAAGGAGGTCTCGAACGCGCTCAGGTTCACGACCGCCGGATCGACTTCGACCTGGCCGAAGTCCGGGTTGATGGTGGCATCGAGCGTGAGTGTCGATGTGAGCAGCGCCTTCACGTCACCGCCCGCGCGCCACCCGAAATCACTTGCATCGTGGAAGGGACTGCCTTGCGGCACTTCCTCGTACGCCGCCTTGCCGACCACGTACGGCAGCAGCTCGAGGCCGCCTCGCTTCTGTCCCGCGCGAATGTCCTCGAGATGGCCGAAATGCTGCGGGCCGCCCCTTTCCTTCTTGCCCCAGAACGACCACATCGAGATCTCGTTCAGCCGCTCCGTGTAGCGCCACAGCTGCATGCCCCACGTCTGCACCGAATCTTTCGGGAAGCGCAGCTGCGCGAATGGGATGCGAAGCTCCGCGGTCCAGCCCTTTTCATCGATCGCGGTTGCGACGTCCCATACCGGATCCCACGACGCATCCGTCGAAGGCGACGCCTGGCCGGCATCGTACTTCACGCCCGACGGATTGACCATGAAGATCGTACGCGCGCTGTGATCGTGATACGTATCGAAGATGATTTGGAAATTATCGCCCTCGTTGATCTGATCCCGCCGCACCAGACGAGTGCGCACGCCCTGCTTGCCCTTGTCATCGTACATGCGCGCCGCGATGTAGAGCGCGTCCTCATCGTAGACAAAACGGACTTCGGTCTGCTGGCTGGCCGGCTGCCCTTCGCTGGGCTCGTGCTGGATGAAGCTGGTGGCAACGGGCGCCGCGGCCCACACGGCCTCGTCCAACACGCCGTCCAGATTGATGGCGGTGGTCCGCGCAATCGCGCGCACGCGAGGCCGGTCTGCATGAGGCTCGGAAGGGGCGGTTTGAGCAATCCCTATCCCGGGCGCGAGCAGCAGCAGGACAACCGTGAGACGAGACGCAGCGTGCATGTTGCCTCGAAGGATGGTAGCGTGTGAAACCCGAAGATTAGACGGTGCGAGTGCTCACAACGTTGCAACTGGAGGCAAAAATGCTGCTGAAGACCGCCGGCCTGGTTCTCGTATGCACGATAGTCATGAGCGCGACCGCCATTGCCCAGAAACCAGAATTCCGGAAGGCGCCCGGCGCAACCGCGGCGCTGCCTTTCTCCGAAGCGGTAAAGGCCGGTAATACGCTATACCTGTCAGGCATGATCGGCGTGGTTCCCGGCTCACTGAAGCTGGCCGAGGGCGGCATCGTTGCCGAAACCCGGCAGACCATGGAAAACATCAGGACGGCGCTCGCACGCAACGGCGGCTCGCTGAACGACGTCGTCAAATGTCTCGTGATGCTCGCGGATATGAGCGAATGGGGAAAGATGAACGAGGTCTACGCCACGTTCTTTCCCAATGACAAACCTGCGCGCAGCTCGTTCGGCGCGAGCGGACTGGCACTGAACGCACGTGTCGAGATCGAGTGTATTGCGGTGCTGGAGAAGTAATCAGACCAGACGCAGGTGAGGACGAAGCGTGAGCTGAGTTACGGCGCTGACCAGGCTGTCCACCTCGATCGGCTTGGGCAGTGACAGCGTTACGCCTTGCGCCGCGGCTTCCTCGAGCAGCATCGGCACGACGCGCGAAGTGATGTTCAGAATGGGACAATCCTGCGGCTGATGCGTCAGGCGCAGCCGCTCGACCACCGTGCGGCCATCCTCGCTCGTCATTGGGTAATTGACGATGATGAGATCGAGCGAGTTTTGTTCAGCAAGCGCTACCGCGTCATCAGCGGTGGCCGCGGCGAGCACCACCATGCCGCGACTTTCAAGGACAGCGCGTACAATAATACGCGTGTCGATGTCGTCATCGGCGATCAGGATGGTGCGCGCTTCCATAGCGGCCCTCGAATAGTCGGGAAAAGCGGGAGCGTTTCCTGACGAGAATATGGGGAATGTCTAAAAGCTAACCGTATAAGGACTTGAAATCAATCGTCCAGCATGGGAGCATGGGAGCATGGGAACATGGGAGCATGGGATCATGGGAACATGGGTACATGGGAACATGGGATGGACCGGGACCGTCAGTAAATGAAGACTGGCGTTCCGGGTTCAACCATCCTGGCCAGGTTTACCACATCCTCGTTGTGCATGCGCACGCAGCCGTGACTGGCCGGCAGGCCGATCGAGTCCCTGTTGTAGATATGCGTGCCGTGAATCAGGTACCCGTTGCCGGTGTCGAGCTTGACCGGTCCGAGCGCATCAGGTACGCGGCGCTGTGGCGTATCCATCGGCGGAATGAAGATCTTGCCGTCGAAAATGATCTCGATGCCGGGGGTGAACGGCCAGAAATTGCCGAAATGATTCACCCGGCCGACCTGTCCATCACGGACCTCGATCCAGGTGCCGTCATCGAGCGGGTAGATCTCGCCGACCTTCACGTACACAGGCTTCAGGCCGCGGTACGCGGCCTTCTCGAGATAGTGCCATTCAGGGACGGTCCAGATCGGATCGTCCTCTATTTTGAGCACTGTGCGCTTGCCGCGAGGGGTCGAAAACCGGTACTTCTTGCCTTCCCACTCGAAGTTGTTGCCGGTCCCAACGGCCACTGGAGCACTCAGCAGCGTGTCGCTGCCGAGCACGAACCAGAGCCAGCGATCCTGGGTCGAAATCACGATTTTCGCCCCCGGATAGCGCTTGGCCGCATTGTATATCGCGCGCCCGCTGTCGGCCTCAAATGCAGCCGCGACAACAGGTTGCGTGATTATGTCAGGCTGATTGAAGAAACCGACGGCAGCGACCGCCGCAATCGCCAGTATCGTCATATGCTTGGTTTCCTATACTGCCAAAAGCCGTATGTGCCGACATTTACACGGTTTAGCAGTGCACGGTTAGTGCCAGAGTTTGCGATTAGTGCGATCAGTGGGATAAGTGCGATGGGTGCGATGGGAGCGATGAGTGCGATCAGTGCGATTGGAGCGATTGGAGCGAGCAGCGAAGAAAACCGCCGATTCTCGGCCGCCTGAAGTTGGCCCGCTTTCGTGGACACTTTATCCTTTGGGAGAAAGGAGTCCACGATGTCGAAACGAGGTGCCCACAAGCGGCGGTCATTTCCACTCGAGTTCCGCCAGCAGATCATCGACCTGGTTCGTGCCGGGCGTTCGCCTGAGGAGCTGGCCGAGGAGTTCGAGTCCTCAGCCCAGACGATTCGAAACTGGGTCAAGCAAGCTGATCTGGATGCAGGCCGCCGTAAGGATGGTCTTGGACAGCGTTGTAGCGAAACGGGTGTGCGTCCGTCCATGGGCAGTGTGGGCGACTGCTACGACAACGCCATGTGCGAGAGCTTCTTTGCTACTCTCGAATGCGAGCTGCTGGCACGCCACCGCTTCCGCACGCAAGCTGAGGCGCGCATGGCGGTCTTTCGTTACATCGAGGGCTGGTACAATCCGCATGGTCGCCATTCTGGACTCGGTCAGCTTTCACCGATCAACTTCGAGAAGCGCCACAAGGAAGCAGCATGAGCAACAAAGTCGCCGCGGATTCGAAGGTGTCCGGCTATGGCCTGCCTCTGCAAAGTCGCTATTACGCGACTACAGAGCCTCGCCGGCATTCGCTTGCCGGCTTCGCCGGACCCGCGCGCCTTCAGCGCTTCGGCTCCCGCCTCTTGCTGAACAGATCAAGATCAAACAAAGTGGAATGGAGACGTTATCGTCCTCACCTCACTCAAATACTTAACCGTCCACGGAAGCGGGACAGGTCCAGCCATCGCTCCTATCGCTGCTATCGCATCAGCGCGCGGATTCTCGCGTCGCGAGAATCCGCTCTATCTGTCCCGGCGATCTGGTTGTCGGGGTCGAAAACTGACAATGCCGTTGTCGTTTACTCTAAATCTTATCAAAAAGGCACAACGGCATTCGCGCACGTTTGCAAATCAGCTTGGCGTGAGGGCCTTCCAGTGATATGGTCCAATGGGCTGCACGACATCCCAAATCCGATTATCAAAACAATATCCCGAGCGGAAAAGAAGCATATCAGCTGTCTCCATTTCCACCCATGTGGAGCTGGTTGTGTATTTCCGTATCCACTGTGCCTGTATGCTTGGAATCGCTGGGCACCGATTGTATTCCTGCAACCCGTAGGACTCCCACGCGGTCCACCCGTAATTGCTGAGCGTTGATGTTCCGCAAGAAACGATTTTTTGCTCCCAGACGCCGGCCGTAAAATTATAGACGAGGCCTCGCCAACAACTCCCAACAGGATTAGACGGATTATCGGCGTGCACTTCCGCGTAAAATGCCTCTTCAGGCACCGCTGGATTCCCAACGCCGTATAGGCGAACATACTTCCCAACCCAATTCGCCGTCATTTCCTCGTAAACTCGAAAATACTGGCCATTGCACCAGTCCCAAAAGCCGTGGTAATGCCGGGTGGATGATCCATTAGGAATTTTACGATGGACAGTCGTGAACTCGATGCATGCCTGACCATGCGCCAAGTGTGTTGGCGCATACACCAAAACGTCTTCAGCATATGTTGTCGGAATCGCGACATCGCGTTGCGCGTCATTCCGGACCAACAGGCCAGCCACGTTAAAGCCCGAATAACCAGCATCGCCGGTTTCCGGTATCTGAGTCGGCCTACCGCCGCGCTTCACCGTCGGTACCTCATTGCGGGAAGTCCTTGCCAAATTGTGCGCAGCCATTGTATTGGCGATCGGTAATCCATGAGCCAAGCGATTGTACGGCTGCGGTGGTTTGGTCAGGATAACGCCTTCCGGGATTGGCACACCGTACGGCAAGTATTTGGATGTATCGTTCAACTCGTCCAACAAAGCGCTGTTTTGGACCTTGACGTTTGGATCAATCGGATTGTCAGCGCAGGCGGTTGCGAAAAATCGCCGTTGCAAAGGCAACCGCGAACCGAGGGCTAATCGCTCTTTTGACGTACTGCATTCTTTGCGTCATCTCTGCCTTATTTTCATGTTTGAACCGGCGTAGTCCACTGCGGACACGCATGGTTGGGGGCCTTGAAGAACTATATTCGGGAGATGCGTGATGCGATTAGCCTCTCACCAGCACAGTGTGCTTTAGCGAAGGGCAACGTCGACTGAAACTGTATCGGTCGGAAACCGAATCGGAAATTCAACACCAGCAACCGTTGCAAATCCGGACAGGTTGGCTTTGGCTCCATCCACTCGAATACAGCGTGGTCCATCGAGGTGGGACGATGCGATTGTGGTCGAGTAACGGCCACTGGCATCTGTCGTTGTCTGAGCAGTTCCGTCCTGCGTGCCACCCTCGCACGTGCCGCGGTATGCCTTCAGAAAAACAGAAACGCCCTGTATGGGCGCGCCAGTAGCATCTGAAACGATTCCGCGAACACCTATGACGTGCATATCCAACCTCGGAGGATCGGTGCTCTGGTTGTTACATGCTGCAACCCAAAATCCACTAAGCAGTAGCAACGAAAGCCATGCACGATAAACTACCGTGGCGCTTTCCGCAAACCTAATTGTCATATTGTACTCCTATATAGCGATAAATTGTCGTGCGTTTCGCACCTATCGCTCCTATCGCTCCTATCGCCAATATCGCGCCCACGCACTTATCGCACTTATCGCTCCTATCGCACTCATCGCCTCATCGCGCGGATTCTCGCGTCGCGAGAATCCGCTCTATCGTCTCGCCGATCTTGTTGTTTGGTGTGGACGCACCCGCTGTCAATCCAAGAGAAAGGTGCCCGGGGGGGAGCCAGTCACTTGTTTCGACCTCGGGTGCGTCCGCAGCCAGCTCCGGCTTGTGCCGGATGGTTCCACTGTCGGTATCGATGCACGAGGCGTCGGCAATGTGATACGTCGTCGTGTATTCGCGGCACAGATGCGCGAGGTGATTCGTGTTGGACGAGTTGTAGCCGCCGATCACGACCATCACGTCCGGCGGATCCATCATCATCTTGACGATTGCGTCCTGCCGTTCCTGCGTGGCGGAGCAGATCGTGTCGAACGAGCGGAAATGCTCCGGCGCGTGCTCGCTGCCGTAGCGCCTGGCAGTGCTAGCGCCGATCTCGGCGGCGATCGCGAGCGATGCGGATGCGAGCATCGTCGTCTGGTTGGCGACGCCGACCTTTTCGAGGTCGCGGTCGGGGTCGAAGTCGCGGGACGCCTTCTCGCTAAAGTGCGCGCGGAACGCATCAGACGACATCGCATTTTCGTTCTGCTCGATGTAATCCATCACGATGCGCGCTTCGTCCATGTCGCGCACCACGATGTACTTGCCGCCCTCGTGCGTGTTCACCTGAGAGGCGGTGGCGCGCGTTTCCTCGTGGAAATACTTGCCGTGAATCAGCGCGGTGAAGCCATCGCGCGCGTATGACTCCACGCGCTTCCATACGTTCAGCACCGAGCCGCAGGTCGTGTCCACCAGGATGCAGCCGAGTGCGCGCAGCTTCGCGAAGTCCTGCATGGTTACGCCGAACGCCGGCATGATGACGACGTCGTCAGGACGGATCATGCTGAAATCGAATTCGCCGGGCGGCGACGGATACAGGAAGACAACGCCCGCGTCCTGAAGCCGCTTGTTCACGTGCGGATTGTGAATGATCTCGCCGACCAGGTAAATGCGGTGGTTGGGAAACTTGAGTGTCGCCTGATACGCGTAATCGACCGCGCGATCGACGCCGTAGCAAAAACCGAAATCTTCCGCGAGCCTGATCGTGATGTCATCGAACGCCGCGGTATAGCCGCGCGCGCGGATGTCCTCGACCAGGCTGCTGTGATACTCGGCTGCGAGCAGCGGTTCGATCTCCTTCTTGAGCCCGAAGCCGCGGCGGAAGTAGGTCTGCTCCATCGGTCCATCATACCCCGCGCGTTCCACCGCCGCCACGGCACCGGCAGCAGGGAAAAACGGGCATTATCGGCCCACGCGCTAACGCTGTTGCCGCATTCGATACGTTGATTCGATACTTTTTTCTCCATCATTAGAGTTCGAGCCGGCGGCAACCGACGCAAAAGCCGTTGCGGCAAGCGGATTTGTCAAACACGGACGCGGTCCGAATCCCCGCAGGCCCGCCGTTTGCCACGATACATGGAAAGCTTTCCATTTCAGGAGGAGAAACGTGTTAATCGACGTCAGAGCAGCGTACACAATGCTAGGAGTAACGGCCGTGGCGCTGACGCTCGCGGCCTGCGGCGATTCCAGTGGTCCCGACGATAGCCGAACCCTGTCGATTTCCATTGCGGTGCCACGGCCAGGCGCCGCTGCCAACGTGCAGGCGAGCTACGTGCCCGTGCGCGATGCAGCCGGAAACACCCTCGACATTACTCGCGCGGATATCGTGATCGCGGAGCTGGAGATCGAGACCGACCAGCGCGACTGCGATTCGAGCGGTCCGGGGAACTGTCACGAGTTCGAAACAGGACCACTTCTGCTGAGCCTGCCCGTGAACGGCGGCGTGCTGTCACTGGGCAGTGACCCGCTGCCATTCAATGTCATTAGCGAAGTGGAGCTCGAGATCGAGCGTCCAGATGAAGACGACGCACGCACGGTGCAGTTCCGCGCGGCGAATCCAAATTTCCCGAGGACCGCCAGCGTGCGCATCGTCGGCACCTTCAATGGGCAGGCGTTCGACGTGTTCCTCTCGCCGGAAGCCGAGCTGGAGCTGGAATTTTCGCCGCCGCTAACAGTCGGTGAAGGTGGTTTGAATATCACGATTCAAATCAACGTGACCGATTGGCTGCGCAACGCGAACGGCAACTTCCTTGATCCGCGCGCGCTTGCTTCTGACGGCGCCGCACGCAACCGGGTGGAAGACAACATCAAACGTTCTTTCAAAGCGTTCAGGGACGCGAACCGGGACGGCAGCAGCGATTAGGTTCGCATAACGCCAGCCCATCCGGAAAGCCCAAAGCGCGCGAGAGCGAAGGAGGCGAGTGACCCCTCCTTCGCTCTTTGCCGTCTGTACACAGGCTGGCGCCGGCGGCGGTTCGCAAGTCGGGCTACAAATAACTATGGCTCGGGCCGCAATCACCATCTAGATTGCCGGCCGCACATCCTCCGCGGAGTCTTCCAGTGGAATCGAGTTCGGTCGAATTTCTCAAGAAACTGCTGAATACTCCTGGCCCAAGCGGTTTCGAGACCGCCGCGGCCCGGGTGTGGCGCGAAGAGGCGCAGCATTTCGCCGATTCAGTGGATGTCGATGTCACGGGCAACTCCGTTGCCACTCTCGAGGGCAGTGGTGGTCCGCGCGTGATGCTGGCCGGCCACATCGATGAGATCGGCGTGATGATTACGCACATCGACGATGACGGCTACTTGTACTTCGATGGCATTGGCGGCTGGGACTCCCAGGTGCTGGTCGGCCAGCGCATTCGCATACTGACGCGCAACGGCGACGTGGTCGGCGTGATCGGCAAGAAGCCTATTCACCTGATGAAAGGTGAGGAGCGCGACAAGGTCTCGAAGATCGCCGATCTCTGGATCGACATTGGCGCGCGCAAGCGAGACGGCGTGAAGGAGAGGGGAGTGCGGGTTGGCGATCCGGGTGTCGTGGACAGTGCCGCCATCGATTTCGGCAATGGCCTGATCGCGAGCCGCTCGATCGACAATCGCATTGGCGCGTTCGTCGTGCTCGAGGCACTGCGCCTGCTGTCGACGAACAAGCCGTCCGCGTACGTCGCGGCGGTAGCGACCACGCAGGAAGAGATCGGCTTCTACACCGGCGGCGGCGCCAGCACGAGCGCGTTCAGGATCGAGCCCGCTGTCGCACTGGTCGTGGACGTCACCTTTTCCGCGGACGCGCCCGGCATCGACAAGAAGGAAGTCGGCGATCACAAGCTGGGCGGCGGGCCGGTGCTGACGCGCGGCTCCGCATCGCACCCGCTCGTGTTCGAGCGGCTGGCCGCTATCGCGGAGCGCGAGCAGATCCCTTACACGATTGTCGCGGCGCCCAAGTGGACCTCGACGGACGCCGACGGCATTTTCCTGTCACGCGCCGGTGTCGCAACGGCGGTGCTGTCGGTGCCGAATCGCTACATGCACTCGCCGAACGAGATGGTCGACGTAAACGATCTCGAAGCCGCGGCCAGGCTGATTGCCGCGTTCTGCGGCGATCTGAAGGCTGGCGAAGACTTCATTCACCGCTAGCGGATCGGCATTCACCGAGCATGCCCGTTCGGAGATGGTTCGTGTTCAGAGCGAGTATTCCGCGCGAAGTCGTCGCACGCCGGCGAGGATGGCAGGCTCCTCTTTGGCCTCGGCTAGCGGCGCAAGCCGCTCAACAATGGCATCCCAGTCCAGCTCGCGGCCGCGCCGGCGCGCGATGCCAATCAAATCGGCACGATCCTGCGCCCGGTTGGCGAAAGCCTTGAGCACGAACAGGTCCTCTGCGGTACAGATCCGAAGCACAGCTCCCGGCTCGAACTCAACCGCAGCCGCGCGGTCGATCAGCTGCGATTCGTACGGCAAGGCGGCGAGCGCAATGTCAACCTCGACGCCACCACCCGTGACTACGAGAAGCACTCGATGCTGGAGGGCAAAGTCACGAGCGTTCGAGATGCGCGCCCCATAATTCGAGAGGACGGCATCGATGACCGGTGGCTCACCGCCAAAACCGGTAAAGAGCGATATATCCAGATCGCGCGTTACGCGCGGCTCGCCCCAGTGCTGCACGGCAATCCCGCCAATAAAGCAAAAGCGGCAACCCATGGAGTTGAGGGACTCCTGGAGCCTCGCCGCCTCGCGAAAGAGGTGAATCACCGCCTCAGTCTCTGGAAAATTCGCTGTTGCTCGACGAGTCCCGACGTCACGGTGACGCGTGTGGTGCGGAGGGCAGATTCGAACGCGTCGGCCAACTGCCGGAGCGCCAGCTGCGTGTCGACTCGTCGCAGCTCAGCACGCTTTATATCGGCGAGGGCGGCACCTGCCTTACGCCAGGTCTCAACCCATTCGCGCAATTCGGCAGAGACAGCGTGCGTGCGATCCATGCAGGAATATAACACGACCCTAGCTTCGCCGCCGCCTCGCTCGTCCCGTGCGTTCTGGAAGCAGCCGAAAGCCGGCAATCCGGAAATGATCGTCGCTGGTAATGGCCGCCGTCACGCGGCATTCGCGCATGACCACGAAGCTGGTGCAGTCGGTAAACGAGAATGCCTGATCGTGATGTTTACGGAAGCACGCCTTCGCTTTAGCGAATCGCTCGGGTCCAACCCACTCGAGGTCGAGCGCGGCGGTGTGATGCACGAGGTCGAGAAAGCGCATGGCCGCCACTGAGCCGGCGCGTGCTCGCGTGAGTGTGCATGACTCGTCGATGACGTAATCAGTAGACACGAGCCGGCCGCCACCCTGAATGTGTTCGCGCACGAGCGCTGCAATTTGCTCATGGCCGGTGTCCCGGCGGTCGATCAACGCGTACCACCCGGAAGTATCGATAAAGACGCTACCCGCCATAGATGACGCGGTCGATCTGCTCGTTCGGCAGCACCCCTCCAGGGCCATCCACGGCGAAATCGTCGACTCGGAGCAGCGGATCATCGTCCGGCACGACGGCAGCTTCGGGCTTCACGGGCTCGACCCAGGCCACGGGCTTGCCGCGATAAGTCAGCAATAGCCGTTCGCCGCGGCGCACGGCGTCGAGCGCCCGTTTGGCGTGGCGGCGGAATTCCAGCATTGACAGGGTTTTCATGAGTTCAAGTTAAACTTCAAGTTCAACTTGGGCAAGAAGTGCGGCAGCTATCATTCTGCGCGCTCCTCGACTACGATCCGGAGGGCGACCTTGTCTCGCTCGAGATGCTCGAGGCGTCGCGGCGGGTGACGGATGCTCGGCAAGTTCATGGCCGAAGGGCAGATCGGCGGTGACGCATCACGTACCGCACCAGGAATCCAATCGCCAGCACCAGCAACCCATCCCGATGGCAGGAAGCGCCAGAGACAGCGCCGTGCCGCTGGACATGGCCACGTTGGCCATGGAACTGCCCCGCTGTCTCGCCAGCGTTCTCAGCATTGACAGGATGGTTGTCTTGCGATGAGAAGGAAGCGTGACAGAGGAGCCGTTAATGCGCTATGTTTTCACCGAGCATGCCCGTGCGGAGATGCACAGACGCGGTCTGGGCGAAGCGCATGTGCGCGCGATTCTCGACAGTCCGGAACAGCGTTTTCTCATTAGGCCAGGCCGCGAAGTTTGCCAATCGAAAGTTCGCTTTGCGTCGAAGACATACCTGCTCCGAGTGTTTGTAGATGTAGATCGAGATCCGGCCGAAGTCGTTACCGCATACCGCACGAGTCGAATTACCAGGTACTGGAGGTGAGCACCATGAGAGTGGTTTACGACTCGAGAACGGACACCATGACAGTGGTGCTTAAAGAAAAAGCGATCGTCGCAGAAAGCGACGAAGGCCGGCCGGGAGTAATCCTCGACTACGATCCGGAGGGCGACCTTGTCTCGCTCGAGATTCTCGACGCGTCGCGGCGGGTGACGGATGCACGAAAGGTTCAGTTCGAAGAGGTCGGCTCCTGAGTTCGGCAAGCCCATACCGAGCCCTCAAGCGGGCGCCTGCGGCGACGTGAAAAGATCCCTTACACGATTGTCGCGGCTAGCAGGTTGCTGAAAAACGGGCGGGTGGCTTGGGTGAAGGCAGGGCGCTACGCAGACCGTGCGGGTTTTACAGCGTATCCTGCATAAACCTGTGGTTCGAGGGGTCCGGTTGCTCATAGGAGGTTTATGCAGAGTACGCTGTAAAACCGCGACGGTCTGCGCAGCGCCCTGCCTTCACCCATGTCAGCCCGTTTTTCAGCAACCTGCTAGATCGTATCGAAGCGACTTGACTGTTCAGACGGAAGGCGGCCGAGCGCCAAGTCTGCGACGCACCACGTACCGCACTACGAATCCAATACCGAGCAGCAGCAGCCCCCGTCGCCATGAAGGCATTTTCTTCAACCAATCCCGAAGTCGAAAAGATGATCCGGCGAGCACTTGGAACCGATGAGCAGGCAGAGCTTTTTTGACCCGATGCTCCGGGCCCTGATTCGTGGTATCTTGAGCCTGCGTGCGTATTTTCGATATCAGCCAGCCGCTCGGGACAGGAATCGCGGTCTGGCCGGGTGACCAGCGGTTCGAGCTGGAGTGGACGCTGCGGCAGGACCGCGGCGACAGCGTCAATGTGGCCGCCATCCGCTTGAGTGTTCACACCGGCACGCACACGGACGGCGGCTTTCATGTATCGCCTGCGGGCAGCCGGCCGATCGATTTGCCGCTCGACCCATACGTCGGTCGTGCAGTGGTAGTCGATGCGCGCGGGCGGCAGGCACTGGATGCATCGCTGCTGGACGACGTCGACATTGCCAATACCACGCGCATTCTGTTTCGCACCCGTGACACGGTCGATGAGCGCGAGTTTCCGCGCGGCGTTCTGGCGCCGACACCGGCGCTCGCGCGCAGGCTGGTCGCTGCGGGTGTAAGGCTGGTCGGCTCAGATGCGCCGTCGCTGGACGACGTCGACTCGAAGACCCTCGAGTCGCATCACATTTTTGTCGACGCCGGTGTTGCCATACTCGAGAACCTGGTGCTGACGCACGTGACGCCCGGAGTGTATACATTGGTTGCGCTGCCACTGAAATTGGTCGAAGCAGACAGTTCGCCGGTGCGGGCAGTTTTAATAGAAGGAGAGATAGTGTGAGAGTGTGAGAGTGTGAGCAGCCGTCACACATTCCCACACTCCCACACTCCCACACTCCCAGGTTTTATGAGCGTACCAATTCAAATCCCATGGGATCTTTACCAGGGCAAGATCGCCGTGTGGTGCGAATGCCTGACGGTAGGCGTGCGCCGCGCGGTGCTGCTGCCGCGGCTCGATCCGATCTTCGCGCCGGTGGAAGAAGACCCGACGCGCGAGATCGGTTACCAGAAACTGGATTGGCGGCTGATCTCGCCCAATGAAGGCGATTGGCGTCATTACCGCGAGATCATGGAGAAGCACGCGGCGCGCGCGCAGCTGAGCTGGCGGGCGCAGCGCGTCGAAAATGTCGCGCGCTGGGTTGGTGGCAGACAGGTTGCCGTACCCCAGTATCATCTCTGGCTGTATCGCGATCCGACAGTCGGCGATGCGCTCGACTCGCTGTACGAGGAAGTCGATCCGCTCAAGCGGCGCGAGCTGTGGCGCTGGCTGCTCGCGTGGATTTCACCCGCATCGGTAAGAAACTCTTGATGAGCATGGTTCGATGATTGATGGACCGGGCACCGTCAGGCAGCTCCAGCAGATGCGCGAGAGCGGTTACCTCGCCGATGCAATCATGCGCGAAGCCGTGAAGCAGCTGAAGGCGGCAGAGCCTCGCTACAACTTCGTCGGCATATACATGTTGAATCCCGACGAGAACATGCTGTGGCTGCACAATTACTCAGGCGAGCCGACCGATCATGCGCGCATTGCGGTTGGTGTCGGCGTGTGCGGTACCGCGGTGGCTGAAAGCGCGAACCAGAATATTCCGGACGTCACCAAGGTCGGCAATTATCTCTCGTGCAGCCCGCGCACGAAGTCGGAATTGGTAGTGCTGATCAGGAGTGGCCAGGAGATCTTCGGCCAGATCGACATTGACGCCAAGGAATTGAACGCGTTCTCGCCGCAGGATCAGCAGGCAATCGAAATGATCGCCGACACGATTTCCGAGATCATCGTGCGCGAACGGGCCCTGGCAGACGAGCTGCATCGAGAGCGTGTCTGAGCTGAGCGTGTCTAAATCACCCGCGCGCGGCCTGTGGCCGCAAGCGCCCTTCATTGGCTGAAGCTCCATTGCGCGTGATCGTCGCGGCGAACGCATCGCCGATGACACTCGACGGCACCCGCACATACATGGTTGGACACGAGCGGGTTGCGATCATCGATCCCGGTCCGCTGCTGGCCGAGCATCTCGACGCCGTTGCCGATACTGTCGGCAGCGGCGTTATTGCAGCGGTCCTGGTCACACACTCGCATCCGGATCATGCGGAAGGCGCACAGGCGCTGGCGGCGCGCCTCGGTGCGAGCGTGCAGGACAATCGTGATGGCGACGTCGTCCACACCGATGCCGGCGAGCTGCGCGCGCTCGCGACGCCGGGCCACACGCCGGATCATTTCTCATTCTGGTGGCAGGCCGAGCGCGCGGTCTTCTGCGGTGATCTCATGATGGGCGGCCTCGACACGGCGCTGGTCGCGAGCCCCGAGGGTGATCTCGATCTGTACCTGCGCTCGCTGCGCATGATCGAGGCGCTACAGCCACGAACCATCTATCCGGCGCACGGTCCGCAATTCGATAATCCTGTCGCTGCAATCGAGCGCTATGTCGCGCATCGCGAATTGCGGGTTGCGCAGGTGCTGGAAGCATTGGCGGAAGGCGCCGGTTCCGATGACGAGCTGATCGATCGCATCTACGGAAGCGAGCTGGACGCGCGGCTGCGCCCGTACGCGCGTGCCGCCGTGCAGGCCTACGTTGACTATGTGAGTGGCCGGGACTGATGCGAACCGAACTCGTATCCGAGCTGCGCGCGATTCTCGGTGAAGAGGGCGTGATCGTCGATCCCGGCCGGCTGCTGGTCTGGGAGTCGGACGGCTTGACGGCGTATCGCGTCACGCCGCAGGCAGTGCTGCTGCCACGCGACACGCAGGAGACATCGCGCACACTTCAGCTGCTCGCGCGCGACAAAATACCTTTCGTGCCGCGCGGCGCCGGCACCGGCCTGTCGGGCGGTGCGCTCGCGCTCGAGGGCTCGGTCGTGATTGGTTTCTCGCGCATGGATCGCGTGCTCGCTGTCGACGTCGCGAACCGGCGCGCGCGCGTGCAGCCCGGTGTCGTGAACAGTACGCTCAGCGCGACAGTCTATCCGCACGCTCTCTATTACGCACCAGATCCCAGCTCTCAAACCGTCTGCACGATTGGCGGCAATGTCGCCGAAAACGCGGGTGGCCCGCACTGTCTCAAGTACGGCGCCACGCTGAATCACATCATCTCTCTGACGGTAGTGTTGCCTGATGGCGAGATCGTGCAGCTCGGTCCGCACGGCGGCGAGCCGGTCGGTTATGATCTGGTCGGCCTGTTTGTCGGCAGTGAAGGCACGTTCGGCATAGCGACCGAGATCGTGGTCAAGCTCACGCCGCTGCCTGAAGCCGTCGAGACGCTCGTAGCACTGTTCGACCGCATCGACGATGCGAGTCGCGTAGTGAGTGAGATCATCGCACAGGGAATGCTGCCGGCTGCACTCGAGATGGTGGACCGCGAAGCGATCATCGCCGTAGAAGCCAGCGCTTACGCAGCCGGTCTGCCCACCGACATTGCCGGCATGCTGGTCATTGAATTCGACGGCCGCAGTGCCGGACTGAGCGCCGACGCGGACCGCGCCGCACAGATATGCAAGGCCGGCGGTGCGCGCGAGGTGCGCCGCGCGCGTGATGGGGCCGAGCGGCAGAAAATGTGGTACGCGCGCAAGAAGGCATTCGGCGCAATGGGCCGCCTCGCGCCGGACATACTCGTCCAGGATGCGGTAGTGCCGCGCAGCAAACTGCCGCAGGTGCTCGAGCGCATCTACCAGATCGCCGCACACCATCGCCTCAGGCTGTGCAACATGTTTCATGCGGGCGACGGCAATCTGCATCCAACCATTGTGTTTGACCGCCGCTTCCCGGAGGAAGTCGCACGCGTCGAAGCGGCGTCTCGGGAGATGATGCGTGCCTGTGTCGACGCCGGCGGCACGATCACCGGCGAGCACGGCGTCGGTCTCGACAAGCGCGCATACATGGAGCTGGTATTCAGCGACGCCGCCATGGAAATGATGTGCGCGATTCGCGGCGTCTTCAATCCGGACGGCCGCTGCAATCCCGCGAAAGTATTGCCGCTGCGCGTGTGTCGTGAATGGGCCGGTCCTGCAACGGTGACGCATGACGCCTGAACGCGACCTGAAGCTGATTCAGGAATACGAGCCCGCCGATCTCGTCATCTCCGTTGGATCGGCAGTGACGCTGTTGGACATCAACGCGGCGACCACTCCACACAAGCAGTTCATGGCACTCGATCCGGCCGTGCCCGCGCACACGACCATTGGCAGCATTGTCGCGACTGGTGTGGCAGGACCGCTGCGCTACGCGCATGGCACGCCCCGCGATCAGGTGCTCGGTTTGGAGGTTGTTACAGCCGATGGCCACATGCTCGAGTTCGGCGGCAAGGTCGTAAAAAACGTGGCCGGCTACGATCTCGTAAGGCTGCTGGTCGGCAGTCGCGGCACGCTCGGTTTCATTACTCGCGTGAGCATTCGTCTCAAGCCGCTGCCCGCGGTGGATCGAACGATCGCGCTGGCAGTGCCGAGCTTCGACGAAGCTGCGACTACCGTGGCAGAAGTGCTGAGTGCGCGCCTCGATCCGGTCGCGCTTGAGATCGTGTCCTGGCCGTCATGGACGGTGCTGATTCGGTTTCACGGTAACGAGGAGGCGGTTGCGGATGGCATTCGCCATGTTGGTGCGGACGGTATGCAGCTTCACAACGGCAACGATGTGTGGAACGCGCTGGCTGAAACCGAAGCGCGCGCGCCCGTGAACATCAGGCTCGCGAATCTGCCGTCGCTATTGCGCGAAACCGCGGCCCATGCGATCCGGCTGTCGGAGCGCGCCGGGCTGGAGCGGCCACGCTTCGCGATTCACGCGGGCAACGGCATCGTGCGCATGCTCGCGGACGGCGCGGGTGCCAACACTGCGAACGTGCTGGTGGCCGAACGCGCATTGATCATGGAAACCGGTGGCACCTTGAGAGTGGAACGGCTGCCGGGCGCGCAGGTAGCTGACGCAATCGATGCGGCCACGCTCACGCTCATGCGGCGCATCAAACACGCGTTCGATCCGGCAGGCATTCTTGGATGAAGTAAAGGAATTCGAGCAGAAGCTGCTCGCATGCGTGCATTGCGGTTTCTGTCTGACGGCATGCCCGACCTACACGCGTCTCGGCGATGAAGGCGATTCGCCGCGCGGCCGCATCTACCTCATGCGCGCCGTGCACGAGGGACGGCTCGAGGCCGAAGACTACGCGGTCCGCAAACACATCGATCAGTGCGTGGGCTGCCGCGCCTGCGAGACCGTCTGCCCATCCGGTGTCGAGTACGGCTGGCTGCTCGAGCGCGCGCGCGACCAGATCCGGAAAGCATCCGGCAGCAGTTTCATGGCGCAGGCTTTGTTGTTCGCGTTCGGCCGTAAAAGAATGGACGCGGTGGTCTCTGCGTTTTCGCGACTGTTGCGGTTCACTCGCCTTCCGCTGTTTCTCGCCAAGGCAGTGCCGAAGAAGTTTGGCAAGATCAAGTTTTCGATGGCAATGTTGGCGGCGAGCGCGCCCGCAAAGCTGTCTCGCACTCATCGCTCCTATCGCACTCATCGCTCCCATCGCGAGAAGGTCGCGCTCCTGACAGGCTGCGTGCAGGCAGGCCTCTACGGGCGCGTCAACCGTGACACCGAATACGTTCTCAGGCAGAACGGCTTCGCCGTTTTGCCGGCGCCGGACCAGCAATGTTGCGGCGCCCTGCACGCCCATTCGGGCGAATTGGATCAATCAAGGCAGCTGGCGCGTCGCAACATCGAGGCATTCGAGCGCACGGGCGCCGACCTGGTCGTCGTCAATGCCGCGGGCTGTGGCGCGCAGATGAAGCAGTATGCAGAGCTGCTGGAGCACGATGCTGAGTGGCGCGACCGCGCCAAAGCGCTGGTCGCGCGCGTGCGCGATGTCGCCGAGCTGCTGGTCGGCATCGAGCTGAAGCAGGGCGCGGCTATCCCAATGCGTGTCACCTATGACGCGCCCTGCCATCTTTATCACGCGCAGCGCATCACGACCGCGCCGCTGGCTGTGCTGGCTGCGGTGCCCGGGCTCGATCTGGTGCCGCTGCCGCACGCGGACGAATGCTGCGGCGGCGCCGGCATCTACGGCTTGCTGCATCAGGACCTGGGCGGCAGGATATTGAAGGATAAGGTCGCTGCGGTGGTATCGACCGGCGCCGATGCGGTGGTCACGCCGAATCCGGGCTGCATGATGCAAATCGGAGCGGGACTCATCATTCATGACCGCGACATCGCGGTCCTGCATCCAATCGAGCTGCTCGCGGAAAGTTATCGCCGTGCCGAATGAGATCGAGAAAGTTCTGGGTGAGTCTGAAGCCGCGGCAGCCGCGCGTGTGTTGCAGCGATTGCGCGGCTATGTCGAGATCGAGACACCGAGCCGGCATGAAGAAGGCATTCGGCATCTCGCCGGCACCATTGCCAAAGATCTACAGGAAGCCGGCGCGGCTGTCGCGCTCACGGCAACACCAACCTTCGGTGCGCACATCGTCGCATCGCTAAACGGCGCAAGCGACGGTGCGCCTGCCATCATCCTCTCGCACATGGACACCGTGCATCCGATCGGCACGCTCGCCTCGCAACCCTTCGCGATTCACGGCGATCGCGCCGAGGGTCCCGGCATCTACGACATGAAGGCCGGCATCGCGATCGCGGTCGAAGCGCTGCACCTGATCGCGCGCCGCGGCAACCAGCCGAAGCGTCCGATCAAAATGCTGCTGACCTGTGATGAGGAAATCGGCTCGCACAGCTCGCTGCCGGTCATTGCGGAGCATGCGCGCGGCGCGGCCGCCGTGCTCGTCACCGAGCCGTGTATTGCCGGCGGCATGGCGAAGACCGCGCGCAAAGGCGTGTTGACGTATCGTGTGGATGTCACCGGTCGCGCGGCGCATGCCGGGGTCGCACCGCAGACCGGCGTCAGCGCGGTCAGCGAGCTGGCCAAACAAATCGCGCGTCTCGCCGGCCTTGCGAACCACGCTGCCGGCACCACCGTCAATGTCGGCGTGATCGGCGGTGGCACTGCCAGCAACGTGGTAGCTGCCAGCGCATTCGCGGATGTCGACGTGCGGGTCGTCAACATGGCGGAAGGCGAGCGCGTGCAGCGCGAGTTGATGGCGCTTCAGGCGATCGAGCCGGGCGCGACCGTTACCGTGCGCCAAACCGAGCAGCGCCCGCCGCTCGAGCGCACGCCCGCAGTGGTCGCATTGTACGAACAGGCGCGCGCGCTCGCGCGTGAGCTGGGCCGTGAAATGGGCGAAGGCGCATCAGGTGGTGGCAGCGATGGCTCGCTCACCGCGGCCATGGGTATTCCGACACTGGATGGTCTCGGTCCGGATGGTGGCGGCGCGCACGCCGCCGATGAGCACATCCTGATCGCGGATCTGCCGTATCGCCTCGCCTTGTTTACCCGCATCCTCGAGAGCTTCTGAGCGTGTGAGCGGCACCCTCCAAATTCGCGAGCTGGCGAGTGCTGCCGACTACGCCGCATGCGTGCGGCTGCAAAAGGAAACCTGGGGCGAGCAGTTCACGGAATGCGTGCCCGCCACCATGCTGCGCATCGCGCAAAAACTCGGAGGCATTGCCGCGGGCGCATTCGAGAATGATGAGCTGCTCGGTTTCGTTTTCGGCCTGACGGGCCTCATGGACGGCGCGGTCGTGCACTGGTCTGACATGCTCGCCGTGCGCGCCACGCAGCGCGACCGCGGCATTGGCGAACGGCTCAAACGGTACCAGCGCGACACGCTGCTCGCGCGCGGCATCAAGCGCGTCTTCTGGAGCTTCGATCCGCTCGATGCCAAGAACGCCCACATCAACTTCAATCGCCTGGGCGTCTACGCGCGCGAATACATCATCGACATGTACGGCCACACTGATTCCCCGCTACACGAAGGCATCGGCACCGACAGACTGATTGTAACATGGGCGTTGGACCGCGAAGACCGCGTGGACCGCACTGACCGCCCTGTTCACATCGAAGTTCCGGCCAACATCCACGAGCTCAATCGCCGCGATCCACAGCGCGCACGCGAGTGGCGCGAGACAACCCGCGCGCAATTCCTGCGCTATCTGCCCGAATATGTAGTGACGGGGTTCGAACGAGAGGGGGAGAGCGGCTTCTACGCGCTGACGTCGGCCTCGAACTTCGCGACATAGAGCGCGCGATCGGCTGCGCCGATCAGATCCTCGGGCGTTTTCATCTCCGGCGTGTACTCCGCCATACCCGCAGATACTCGCAGTACCGGCCAGCCGGCCGCATCCATGGTGCGGCGAAAACGCTCCTTGACCCGGTTGATGAATACCTCCGCGCCGCGCTGATCGGAATCGGCCAGCAGTGCAAAAAATTCATCGCCGCCGTAGCGAGCGGCCAGGTTCATGGTACGCGTCGTCGTGCGCAGCGCGTCCGCGAAATGGCGCAACGCATCGTCACCGGCCATGTGGCCGTATTTGTCGTTGTGTTGCTTGAAGTCATCCAGGTCGAACATGACGGCCACCAGCCGACGGCCCCGCTGGGCGGCCGCAAATTCGCGCGTCAGCTCGCGATCGAGCTGCCGGCGGTTAGCGAGTCCGGTAAGCGGATCGGTGACCGATAGTGCGCGCACCTGATCGAACAACCGCGCATCTTCCAGCGCGAGTGCTGTCTGGTTCGCGAACGCCCGCAGCAGATCGAGATCTGCCGCGTCGAACGGCCGGTTGCCAATACAGGTCAGCACCCCGAGCAGCCTTTCGCGATAACGCAGCGGCATTGCCGCAACGGGTGAATTGCCGAGGTACTTCAGGCTGTCGGCAGTGATGAACGGATCGCGCGCGGGATTGGTCGTTACACGCGCGTCGCCATTGATGATCACCCAGCCGGTGAAGCTGTTGTCGACGGCGAACGTCAAGCCGATTGCGTCCTCGGGCAATCCTTCGGCCGCGCGCAACACGAGCGTCTTCGCGTCACTCGACAGCATCTCGACACTGGCCGCGCGCGCGTTCAGCACGCGCACCGCCCATTGCGTCACTATGCGCAGTGTGGTGTCGAGATCGTTCTTGCCAGCCAGCGCGCGGCTGACCTCCACCAGCGCGCGCGCCTGGGTCAGCTCGCGCCGCTCCGTGACTTGCAAGCGGGTCGCGTTGAGCAGCTCGGTCAACCGCAGCGCGACCAGCGCTCCCAGGACTCCCAGCGCGAGTGCGGAGTTGCGTCCGAATGGCACGCCCAACGCGCCGTGCATCGAGATGCCGGCCAGCACCAGTGCGACAGTAGGCGCTACGAACTGGCGGAGCCGCGTACTACCGGCCAACGGCAGCTTCGGATCGCCGGCCAGCCACGCATGACTCCCCGCGAGCGCTACGAAGACCCAAACACCGATCGCGGCGAGCGTGGTCAGGGCTCCGGAATGACAACAAGAGCCGCCGCTCAGCACCTGTGGCAATGTGGAAATGGCGAGGCAGCCGATTGCGGCCGCTATCGATCTCGAGACCGCGTCGTCATCCCTGCGCGCTACATCGGTAACCAGCACTGCAACCGGCAGAATTGCCGAGAGCGCCAGAACCGGAGCGAAGATGATCAGAAACACCAGGACGTCCGATTGGCCGGCCAGGGCAGCGCGCGTTCCGGGCGCCAGTCGCACGACCAGAAGCGAGGCGGCAGTGACGATCAGCGCAATATCGAGCGCCAGCTCCGTGATTCTACCACGTTCGCGATTGTGAACTTCGACTATGACGCCGGCGGCCAGACACACGTAGGAGCCCAGCCACAGGAAGTGCACGCCGGATATTCTGCCCAGGTCTGCCGGCAGCAGCTGAGCAATGTGGCTCAGACTTGCGAGCAATCCGCCGATCCCGAGGAGCAGCCAGACCCGATTTGCCGGCGCGGCCAGTGTCCACCAGGTACCAAAACAGATGACGGTCGCAAGCAGTGACGCGGCAAACAGTACAGATCCGCTGAGCAGCGCCCTGGTCGGGCCGACCTGCCAGAACACTAGACCAAGCAGCACCATCAGGGCGTAGCCGCCCAGAACGCCCGCATTCAGGACGCGGGAATAGGCGCCTCTGCTCCGAGGTGATTCGGTTGCTGTAATGGTCATGCGCTGCGCTGGTTCGTGGTCATGACAACCGGAGAGAAGGTGCAAAGTAACGCGGTCCGGCCAGCTTCTACAAGGATGTTACAGCCGGAAGTCTCTGCAAATGGCCGAGTTAGCTCCCATTGGCCGCATTTTGAATCAGCTCCCAGACCCGACCCACCTGGGTCTCGGTTGTGCGCAAGTTGCCAATCGCCACCCGCAGCGCGTAACGCCCTTTCGCCTTCGTGTGAGAGATGAACGCCTCACCCGACGCGTTCACGCGGTCCACAATACGCGCGTTGTGCGTCTCGAGTGCAGTCTCGGCGCGCATGCCTGGCGGTTTGTGTCTGAATACGACGACGGAGAACCGCTGTGGCGCGAGCAGCTCGAATTCCGGATGCGCTGCTACCCACCGCGCGAGATTCTGTGCGAGGCGGATATGCTCGCGAATGCGCGCCGCAATTCCAGTCGCACCGAAGTAACGAATGACGAACCACAACTTGAGCGCGCGGAACCGCCGGCCCAGCGCCAGCCCGTAATCCATCAGGTTGCGCGCAACCGAGCTTTCCGCGGTCGTGAGAAATTCAGGTGTCAGGCTGAATGTCTGACGCATGATGTCCGGATGGCGAGTGTAGAGCACCGAGCAATCTATCGGCACGAACAGCCACTTGTGCGGATTCATGACCAGCGAATCGGCGCGCTCGCAACCATTCATGATGTAGCGCAGCTCCGGCAGAATCGCGGCCGGTCCCGCATACGCCGCGTCCACATGCAGCCAGATTTTTTCGGCAGTGCACACGTCCGCGATCTCCGGCACCGGGTCGACTGACCCGGTCGACGTCGTGCCCACGGTCGCGATTACCGCCATTGGCGTGATGCCGCGCGCCCGATCCTCTGCGATCGCCGCGCGCAGCGCAGCGGCGTCCATGCGGTAATCCGCATCGGTGGCGATGCGGCGCATGCCGTTCAGCCCGATGCCGAGCGTAATGGCGGCCTTGTCTGCGGCTGAATGCGCTTCTTCCGAACAATACAGCGCGAGCTGCGGCACATCCGCGCGGCCCGACAATCCTGCCTCGCGCACACGTAAACCGGGCAGCGCTTCCCGCGCGGCGGCGAGCGCGTAGAGCGTGCTGGTCGATGCCGTGTCGTTGATCACGCCATCGAACTCGCGCGGCAATCCCATCAAATCACGAAGCCACCCGAGAGTTACTTCTTCCAGCTCGGTCGCGGCCGGCCCGGTCCGCCAGACCATGGCATTGACGTTGAGCGCGGCGATCAGCGATTCCGCGAGAATGCCGGGCGCCGATCCGGTAATCGCGAAGTAGGCCATGAAGCCCGGATGATTCCATTGCGTGGTGCCGGGCATGATCAACCGATCGAAGTCGGCGAGAATCGCGTCGAAAGGCTCGGGCTGCTGCGGCGCTTGCGCCGGCAGTGCTGCCGCGATTTCACCGGGAGCAATATCGGGAAGTACGCGCCATTGCTGCGGATGCTCGAGCAGCGCGGCGATGCGATCGGTAACCATCTGCATCGCGCGGCGAAACTCCTCGCCGCTCATGTCGCTCAGGTTGCCGCCTTCGACAGCCTTCCCCATTCTGTCTCCATGCTCATGAGATCACCGAAAGCTTACGCGTATCTGATTCTAGCGATTGTCGGGTCGTCGTGCGCGAAACCAGTCGCGCCCGAGCCGCCCGTGCGCCGCCAGGAATTCATGGTGGTCGCGGATTCCCTCGTCCATGCCGGATTGAGGGAGGCACACTGGGGCATCGAAGTCTGGGATCAGGGGCGCAATCAACTGCTCTACGGTCACAATCACTTCAGACATTTCATTCCGGCCTCGAACACGAAGCTGGTCGTGACCACGGTTGCGATGGGCTTGCTCGGACCCGACTGGCGCTATGCCACGCCGATCATGGTGGCGGGCGCCGCCGGCGATACTGCGCCGCGCGCACTCATCATCAAGGGCACCGGCGATCCGACCTGGTCCGGCAGGTATTATGGCAGCGATCTCGCCGTGCTCGATGCCATTGCGGATTCGCTCGCAGTGAAGGGAATCAGGCAAATCGCCGGCGATCTCATCATAGATGCGAGTGCGTTCGCGCGCGCGCGTGTCCATTCCGCGTGGGAGCTGGGCGATCTGCCATGGTACTACGCGGCGCCGACCGCCGCATTCGCGGTTGGTGAAGCCGCCGTGCGTATGATCGTGACCGCAAACGATGTGCGATTTCCGGGTGGCTTCGCACCCGCGCCCGTCGCAATGCGTGTCAGTGCGGACACGATCGGAGCACGCGCGAATGTCAATGTCGATTACGAGAGCTGGCCCGACACGCTCGTCGTACATGGCACTATTGCAGCGGATCGAGCCGATTCGAGCTGGCTTGCCCAGCCGACGCCGGAATTGTATGCCGCGCGCGCGCTGGTTGGCGCGCTCGGGCGCAAAGGCATCGAAGTCACCGGATCGACCCGCATCGTCAATGACAGCGCGGATGTGGCAGCACTGCCCCATGCTTCTGCGATCATGGTGTGGCATTCACCGCCGTTGCGACAGATCGTGGCCGGCATTCTCGGGCCGAGCCAGAACTGGATCGCCGAGCAGTTGCTCAAAACCCTTGGGTTCATGCGAGGCACCGGCGGCAGCTGGCGCGCGGGTCTCGAAGTAGACCGGCGTTATCTGATCGACGTCGTCAAAATCGACTCCGCTGCCTTCTCTCTCAGCGACGCATCCGGTTTGTCGGCGCAGAACCTGCTCTCACCGCACGCAGTCATCAG
>JBQTID010000065.1:0-3748 GCA_052389275.1 Gemmatimonadota bacterium
AACTGCGTAACAGAACTGCGTAACAGAACTGCGTAACAGAACTGCGTAACAGAACTGCGCTAAGAGCCGTAGCGCCGTTCCGTAGCGCCGTTCCGTAGCGCAGTCCCGTAGCGCAGTCCCGTAGCGCAGTTCTGTTCAGGGCATCTCACCGAGGTGTAGCTTTTCCGTATACCGCTCGTATTCTTCGCGATGTGCGAGATAGTCTTCCGCCCAGGCTTCGAACGGCGGCAGTCGAAGTCTTCGTTCCAGCTCCTGCACGACCGTCATTGCCAACTGGAAACGATCGCGCGCGCGAAAATCGATTTCGCGGCCGGCGAGTAGCTTGTCTACCACATGTCGAAACGCATCCGGCTCGATCAGCGCGATCAGATGCGAGACTTGGTCCGTCCGATACGAATCGTACAGCTGCTTGAGTTGCTGCATCGAGCGCGCCGGATCATTGCTGCGCTCGCTCGAGAGATGCGCGGCGTGTTTCGAGAGCAGATCGCGGAACCACCGCACGTATTCGCCTGGAACACCGCGCTTCGATTGCTGCGTGTGCAGCGCCGATTGCAGCAGCGCCTCGAGCAGCGGCCGGCCCAGGCCACGCGCGCGCGCGTCGATCGCGGCTTCGCTGTCCTCGACGAACAGGTCCGCCGTGCGGACTTCGCCGGAATCGGGCGCCATGAGCGCGCTGCGGAACATGAAATGTCCCTTCCAGTGGGTGTCGTTCTCCGCGTAAGTGACCAGGAAGGCGGTCCAGGGCTCGCCGGCATGCTCGAGAAAGCAAAAGGAGCGACAGCGCGTGCGCGCAAACACGCTGTGTCTCGCTACCGGCGAGGGATCCGAACTGGAAGTCGAAAAAGCCATGAGTGGTAAATGAAGCCTAAAAGCGGCTGCGGTTAAGTTCAAGCATGAAGCGCCGCGGTCCTGGACTCAAAACATCTGTTTTTAGTTCCGAATTTCAGTGCCACAACGCCACCGCCGCGAGCGCCTGAAATACGTTCCCGTAGCGCGAATTTCAGACTTTCGGGCGGCCCTGAATTGGCTGGGTTTTGCTTCCCGAAAACGACCCAATCAAAGCACCGAAGTGATCCCGTAACTTGTTACAAATCAACACGATCCGACGTAACAGGTTGATATCGAACAGGTTACGAAAAGCCTTGACGCACTGCGTCCTGGAACCCTATCTTGCACGCCGTTGCCAAACAAAAGAGAAGGGCACGATCAATGTTGTTCGGTCGTCGGCCCACCTTGATAAAATTTCCAAAAAAATTGCTGACGTCCGAGGTAGAGCCGATGTGGGATACGTGTGCCGTGGAGTTGCGGGTGCAATTGCCCAGAAGCGTTGCGGACGAGGTGGAACAGGTGCAGCGCACCGATCCCGAAATGTTGAGCCGCATCCTGCTCTACGCGATGACACGTCGCACAATCTACGATACTCTGGTCTCGCGAGCGGCGGTGAACGCGTTAGCGTCCTCGAATGCGGCGGCGTCATTGACGCCGCATACGCGCTAATCGTACGCTGGCACGCCGGACGGTAGTCCCCCCTGCCGTCCGGCGGTCTGGAGCTCGGGTTCGAAGTCTTCGCCACCCCCTGTATTGCGTGGCGGTGAAAACGAACCCTTCTTCAGGTCTGGAGCATGGGGTCCATAAACGACGACGGCGTCCTGCGCGCCAAGTATCACGATTGGTGCTCGGCCCAAATCGCGGAGCGATTCCTGGCGCTGAGTCCCGACGAGATCTACCAGTTGGCGGAGCGAGCGACCGGATCGGCCGAAACGGCGGGTCCGTTGCCGCCGCTTTCGTCAGCTACGGTCGCGCGCGTCACCGAAGTCCTCGCCGATGAAATGGAATTGCCGACTTTCGAAGAATGGGCCGCCGCTTACTCGGAAGCGCCGGACGAATTCGACTCCGAGATGCTTGGCTTTTGGAAAGACGCCTGAACTAATGCTCATGTTGCGCGTATCTGCGCTTCAGCACGAATTGATGCCACCACGTACCGATCGCCGCCGCACCGCCTGCGCCTAGCAGCAACACACCGACCACCGTCCAGATCAGCCCGTAGTCCGAACGACCCGCGCGGAAGCCCTCGATTCCTGCCGCAATACACCACAGCGCCATCGCGGTCCATGCCGCGCCGATTCCGAAGCCTGCCGCGAGCGCAAGCTTGTTCGGCTCGTTTCCATTGGTTGCCATCTTTCCTCCGTTGCGCGGAGACTATACCGTCACGCTACTTTGCGAGCAAGGGCTTAAAGGAGGTCGAAATTGGCTATTTCGTGGGTGCCGGTCCCGGAGTGCACGCGCGTGCGCGTTAAACAGGCAGCCGCATTCCCACAGGACCCGGCGGTACTGGGTCGCGCGGGTACGGTTGTATTTACATCCGAATACAACACGCAAAGCGTGGGCGTCGTGCTCGATGGCGAAGTCGAGCCTCGCTACTTCGCGCCGCGCGAGCTCGAAATTACCAACGAGCCCGCGCTGCCGCCGGAACGCGAGGCCGCCAAGCAGCGGCGCGCGTTGCCATGACGTGATCTAGAAGGGCAAATCGTCGTCATCGTCATTGAACGGCGCTGACGATTGCGACGGCGCGGGCGCCGACTGCCGGCTGCGCGAGCCACTGCTGTATTCCCCGCCACCACCACCGCCGCCGCCTCCGCTGAGCATCACCATCTCGCGTACGACGATATCCGTCCAGTAGCGAGGCTTGCCGGCTTCATCCTCGGTTTGTGAATACTCGATCGAGCCTTCGACATACAGGCGGTCGCCCTTGTGCACATACTGTTCGATGATCTCGGCGGTGCGATCCCACGCAGTGAGACGGTGCCATTCCGTTTTTTCCTGCTTCTGACCGCTGCGATCGTTGAAGGTGCGGCTGGTCGCGAGCGAGAGCTTCGCGACGCGTTTGCCGCTCGCCGTAGTGCGGATTTCCGGCTCGGCGCCGACGTTGCCGATCAGCATGACTTTGTTGAGTGAGCGCGCCATTGTTTAAACCCTGGGAGCATGGGAACATGGGAGCATGGGAGCATGGGTCCTTTCCTGCACCCCAATTTGGCAGTTTGTGGAGGGCTTGGCTATAGCTATTCGGAGCGCCAGCGTGTGTATGCGTCTTGAAGTTTTCGGGTCACCGGTCCGGGCTCGCCGCTGCCGACGACCTGCTCATCCAGCTTGACGATCGGCATGACTTCCGTCGTGGTGCCCGACAGGAAAAGCTCCGTGATAAGTGGCAAATCGTCCGCGCGCAACGGCTCCTCGCGCACTTTCACCGCCACTTCCCCGGCGCGATCCAGCAACAGTCTTCTCGTGATGCCACCGAGAATATAACCACACGACTGGTACGTCATTGCAACGCCGTCGATGACGCCCCAGAGATTGGAGTGTGAGCCCTCGATCAACACACCAGCGCGCACGAAGATCGCTTCGAACGCGCCCTTGTCTTTGGCCTGCTGATTGGCGAGCACATTCGGCAGCAGTGCGATCGACTTGATGTCGCAGCGGCTCCACCTGTTGTCCGGTACGGTGACCGCGGCTACGCCATCCGTCCAGTACTTCTCGGGATGATTCTTGAACGGTTTTGCGATCACGTAAATGGTCGGTGGTGTTTCCGGCGAGGGAAACGCGTGCGCGCGTGGTGCCGCGCCGCGCGTGATTTGAATGTAAACGGTCGCGTCGCCTTGACGCAGTTGATTTTGATCGAGCAGACGTTCAGCGACGGCCGGAATTTCCGCTACGACGTCGGCGCGGATGCGCAGCTCGCGCAGGCCGTGTG
>JBQTID010000066.1:0-8926 GCA_052389275.1 Gemmatimonadota bacterium
CTGAAGTCGCTGCCGAGCCGCATCGGGCTCATGCTGGACATGACGCTCAAGGACATCGAGCGCGTGTTGTACTTCGAGAACTACGTCGTGACCGAGCCGGGGCTCACGCCGCTCAAGGAAAAGCAGCTGCTCAACGAGGACCAGTATCTGAGCGCCCAGGAGGAGTTCGGCGATGACTCCTTTACCGCCCTGATCGGCGCCGAAGCCCTGAAGGCGATGTTGAGCGAGATCGACCCCACGGCCGAACGCGAGACGTTGCGGGTGGATCTCCGCGAGACGGGCTCCGAGGCCAAGCGCAAGAAGCTGGTCAAACGCCTGAAACTCATCGAGGCGTTCCTCGAATCCGGGACGCGGCCGGAGTGGATGATCCTCGAGGTGATTCCGGTGATCCCGCCAGAGCTTCGCCCGCTCGTGCCGCTCGACGGCGGCCGGTTCGCCACGTCGGATCTCAACGACCTCTATCGGCGCGTCATCAACCGCAACAATCGTCTGAAGCGGCTGATCGAACTCAGGGCACCCGACATCATCGTGCGCAACGAGAAGCGCATGCTGCAGGAAGCCGTCGACGCGTTGTTTGACAACGGCCGGCGCGGCCGCGTCATCACGGGCGCCAACAAGCGCCCCCTGAAATCGCTGTCCGACATGCTCAAGGGAAAGCAGGGGCGGTTCCGCCAGAACCTGCTCGGCAAGCGCGTCGACTACTCCGGCCGCTCTGTGATCGTCGTCGGGCCCGAGCTCAAGCTGCACCAGTGCGGCCTGCCGAAGAAAATGGCGCTCGAGCTGTTCAAGCCGTTCATCTACTCGAAGCTGGAGACGTACGGCATGGCCTCGACCATCAAGGCCGCGAAACGCATGGTCGAGAAGGAGCGTCCGGAGGTATGGGACATTCTCGAGGAGGTGATCCGCGAGCATCCGGTGCTGCTCAACCGCGCGCCGACGCTGCATCGCCTCGGCATCCAGGCGTTCGAGCCGGTGCTCGTGGAAGGCAAGGCGATTCGAATTCACCCGCTGGTGTGCGCCGCATTCAACGCGGACTTCGACGGTGACCAGATGGCGGTGCATGTGCCGCTGTCGTTCGAGGCGCAGCTGGAAGCGCGCGTGCTGATGCTCGCGAGCAACAACATCCTGTTGCCGTCCAACGGCCGGCCGGTCGCATCGCCGTCGCAGGACATGGTTATCGGTGCGTATTACCTGACCAAGGCGCCGCTCGACGTCCAGGATGCGGAAGATCGCATCAACGTTCCGCGCGGTCGCGAGCGTCGCGAAGAAGCGCACAAGACACTCGACAAGCTGTTCGAGAAGGCGCCTCGTTTCGGGCGCTTCGCGGAAGCGGAAATGGCGGTCGCGATCGGTGCGGCCGAATTCCGCACGCCGTGCTGGTTCTGGGTCGAGCGCCGTCGCCTTGCAGAGGAAGAGCTCGAGGAGAGCGAGAAGCCCGGCAAGTGGGTTCGCACCACAGTCGGCCGCGTGATCTTCAACTCGATCGTTCCGCCGGAGCTCGGTTACTGGAACGTCACGATGGGCAAGAAGGAGCTCGGCGAAATCATCTTCCAGGCATACCGGCAGGTCGGGCTGCGCCGGACCACGGAGTTCCTCGATCAAATGAAGGACTTCGGTTTCCGCTACGCTACGCGCGGCGGTATCTCGGTCGGTCTGGTCGATCTGGTCGTGCCGCCCGAAAAGGAAGAGATCCTGCGCGACGCGGAAGAGGAAGTCGCGCGCTTCACGCGTGCGTATCAGAACGGTGTGATCTCGAACGGCGAGCGTTACAACAAGGTCATCGACACCTGGACGCACGCGAACAACGACGTGGCGGACGCGATGGTGCGCCGTCTCGAGCGAGCGCAGAACGGCTTCAACCCGGTGTTCATGATGATGAACTCGGGCGCACGTGGTAACCGTGACCAAATGCGGCAGCTGGCGGGGATGCGCGGCCTGATGGCGAAGCCGCAGAAGAAGCTGACCGGAGGCATCGGCGAAATCATCGAGTCGCCGATCAAGTCGAACTTCCGCGAAGGCCTCACGGTGCTCGAATACTTCATCTCGACGCACGGTGCTCGTAAGGGTTTGGCGGATACCGCGCTCAAGACGGCGGACGCCGGTTACCTCACGCGTCGTCTGGTCGACGTCGCGCAGGACGTAGTCATTACCGATGAGGATTGCGGTACGATTCTCGGCCTGGAGATCGCGGCGCTGAAAGAAGGCGAGGACATCATCGAGCCGTTGAAGGACCGCATTGTCGGCAACGTTGCGCTCGAGGATGTTTACGATCCAATCGACGGTGAGTTGATCGTCGAAGCGGGCGAGCTGGTTGACGAAGAAGCCGCGGATGCGATCGAAGATGCCGGCATTCAGACGGTCAAGATCCGTTCGGTGCTGACCTGCGAGTCGAAGCGTGGCGTTTGCCGCCAATGCTATGGCCGCAACCTCGCGACCATGCAGATCGTCGACATCGGCGAGGCGGTTGGTATTCTTGCGGCTCAGTCGATCGGCGAGCCGGGCACTCAGCTGACGCTGCGAACCTTCCACATCGGTGGTACCGCGGCACGTATTGCCGCACAGACGCAGCGCAAGTCGAAGGTCGACGGTCGTGCCACATTCGATCGTATCACGTTCGTCGAGACGCCCGCAGGTGAGCACATCGTGACCAGCCGTGAAGGCGAGATCGTCATGCGCACCAAGGAAGGTTTGATCCGTAGCCGGTTGGCGGTTCCGTACGGCGCCACGCTGCACGTGCAGGCCGATCAACAGATCGAGGCTGGTGATCTGCTATTCAGCTGGGACCCGTACTCGGAGCCGATCGTCGCGGACTTCGGCGGTGTCGTGAAGTTCGTCGACATCGAAGAAGAGCAAACCGTGCGCGAGGAGCTGGACGAATCGACGGGTCGCCGTCAGCTCGTGATCATCGAGGATCGCGAGAAGCGGCTCCATCCGATGATCGAGATCTGGGACAAGAGCGGCGGCCAGAGGCTGCGTGAATTCATCGTTCCGGTGGGCGCACAGCTGACGGTTCGCAATAACGAGAAGATCGATCCGGGTACCACGCTGGCGAAGATTTCACGTGAGGTCTACAAGACGCGTGACATCACCGGCGGTCTGCCGCGTGTCGCCGAGTTGTTCGAGGCACGTCGTCCAAAGGATCCGGCGGTCGTCACCGAAGTCGACGGCAGCATTCGCTTCGGCGAGATCAAGCGTGGCAAGCGCGAGATCATCGTTATCCCGAACCAGGGTGCGGAGCGAGTCTACGAGGTTCCGGTCGGTAAGCACCTGCGCGTCCATGAGGGCGACGCAGTGCGCGCCGGTGACCGTTTGTCCGAGGGTCCGGTCAATCCGCATGACATTCTGCGGATCAAGGGCCCACGCGCGGTGCAGGAGTACCTGTTGAACGAAGTGCAGGAGGTCTACCGCCTCCAGGGTGTGAAAATCAACGACAAACACATCGGCGCGATCGTTCGTCAGATGCTTCAAAAGGTGCGGATCATCGACTCGGGCGACACGGAGTTCCTCGAGGGCGAAAGCATCGACCGCGGGATTTTCCGCGAGTCGAACCAGCGCGTGATCGCGAAAGGCGGCACGCCGGCTCGTTCGGAGCCGCTGCTGCTCGGTATCACGAAAGCCTCGCTGACGACGCAGTCATTCATTTCGGCCGCGTCGTTCCAGGAAACCACGCGCGTGCTTACGGATGCCGCGGTGCGAGGTGCGCGTGACGAGCTGATCGGTCTGAAGGAGAACATCATTATCGGCCACCTGATTCCGGCCGGTACCGGTGTGTATCGCAACCACGACATCGAGTTCAGTGTCGATCTCTTGCCGGAGGAGGAGCCGGATATCTTTGCCGAGCGGGCGCGGGAGTTGTTCCCGAACCTGCCGGAAGAGGAAGGCGCGCCGGCCGACTAGAATTCAGTAACTGCGGTTCATAACTGAGGTTCATAACTGCGTCACCTGGCGGCATCACAGAACGTCGTCACTGGCAGTTGTGAACCGCCTGCGCGTGGCCGGCCGCGAGGAATCGAGGTAACGTCCGAGTATTGTTCCGGTTTATTGTTCCGCTGTCGGTTTGAAACCGGAACAATAGACCGGAACCATAAAGCCTTAGAATCTCACGCCGACGGACGCGGTCAGGTAGGTGACCTTGTTGCCTTCCCCCCAGACCACAATTCCGCGCCCTTCCCCGAAAAGACTGAGGCCCGGTACTCCGACTCGAACACCGAGGCCGCCGTTCGCGCCGAAATCCGTGGACGTGACTTCTGCGCTGGTGCGATAGACACCGCCACCCACAATCAAGTACAGGCCGACCGGCAGCAGTGGCGGTGTGACGGGGAGTGGTAATGAGACACCGCCGCTCACGACACCGAGGTCCTCGTTGTTGTCATTACTCGCGCCCATGCGATCGTAGGCGGCCTCGATCTGAACCGGAATCAGCGCGACCTTCAAGCCAACGCCTAAGTGAAGCCCGTTGTCGTACAAATCCCCCTCGTTCCTGATCGGAACCGCAAGACCGGCGTTCGCCGACAGCTGAATCGGCAATTGCGCGTGCGCTTTTGCCACGCCCATCACCAGCAGGAGCATCCCCAAAACCGCCGTGCGCCGCATTACCCCTCCTTTGTATTGGCGGCATCCAAGCTGGCGAAACGCGCGGCGGTTCCGCTAGTATCCGTCCCGCAGATACCGGGACGAGGAGGCAATAATGGCGAAGCGTACGGCAGGCGCGGTCTGGCAGGGCGGTCTCAAAGGTGGCAAAGGCACGATGAAAATGCCGCGCGCCAATTTCGAGGCGCCTTATACATTCGCTTCGCGCTTCGAGGAAGGCAGCGGATTGAGCCCCGAAGACATGATCGCAGCGGCGCACGCCGCCTGTTTCTCGATGGCATTCGCCGGAGCGCTGGAGAAGGCAGGTTTCCCGCCTGATAGCGTGCATACTACGGCTGCGGTTTCGGTCGAGACGGTGGCTGGCGCCCCTACCATCAACAGGATCAATCTCGACACCGCGGCAAAGGTGCCGAACATCGACGAGCCGGCGTTTCAGAAGCACGCCGAAGACGCCAAGAAGAACTGCCCGGTGTCGCGCCTGTACAAGGGCGCGGAAATCACCCTGACGGCGCGGCTCCAGAAGTAGTCGTAGGAATCATGGCCAATCCATTCAAGAAGTTCTTTGACGAGCGCATGGCGCCGGCTGTCACGCCGAAGACCAATGGCGAGACCCGACATAGCCACGACCCGTTGCACATTGCCGCTTGCGCTCTGCTGCTCGAGCTCGCGCACGCGGACGAACAGTTCACGGACGCGGAGCGCGACCACATTCAAGCCGTCCTGATGCGCCATTTCGCGCTCGACTTCGACACCGCTCAGCAGCTGATGAATTTCGCGGAGCAGCAGCGGCGCAATGCCGTGGACATTTTCCAGTTCGCCAATTTGGTGCGCGCGAGCTACGACATAGGCCAAAAAACGCTGCTCGCGGAGATCATGTGGGGTCTGATCCTCACCGATGGCGACATCGCTCGCCACGAGAGCTATATCCTGCGCAAGATTGCCAACCTGCTGGACCTGGAGCCGGGCTACCTCTCTCAGGCCAGGGCGGCGGCCGCCGCGAAGATCTCGGACGCATAAAAAGAACAGATTCGGGCGCGGTCGCGCTCGCAGCCGTCACCTCACGTTGACATAACCTCCAATTCCCTATACCTTTCCATGTCTATCGACCGATTTTTTCGGCCGCTGAAATTAGTAAACGGGTGACCAACACCGGCACGGGGGCAAAAACTTCCGGCCAAGGCGGGGGAGAGCCTTTAGAGCCCCCGTCGTTTTATTGCCAGTAATGGAGAGCGAAGCATGCCGACAATCAACCAGCTGATCCGTAAAGGACGGCACGCGGTTGAAAAGAAGGAAAAGGCGCCCGCACTACAGAGCAATCCGCAGAAGCGTGGTGTCTGTACGCGCGTTTATACGACGACGCCCAAGAAGCCGAACTCCGCGCTGCGCAAGGTTGCGCGTGTGCGTTTGACGAATGGCTACGAGGTCACCGCGTACATCCCGGGTGAAGGCCATAACCTGCAGGAGCACTCGATCGTGCTGATTCGCGGCGGCCGTGTGAAGGACCTGCCGGGTGTTCGCTATCACATCATCCGCGGCACGCTCGACGCGAGCGGCGTCTCGGATCGCAATCAGGGTCGTTCGAAGTACGGCGCCAAGCGCCCCAAGGGCAAGTAACCAGTTATGAGCAGACGCCAGCGATCAGTCAAGCGAGAGACCCCGCCCGATCCGCAGTACGGCTCCGGCACGGTCACCAAGTTCATCAACGCGCTCATGTATGACGGCAAGAAGTCGACAGCCGAGACCATCTTCTACGATGCGATGCGCATCGTCGAGGAAAAGACCGGCCAGCCGGGCATGAACGTGTTCAAGCAGGCGCTCAACAACGCCAAGCCGGTGCTCGAGGTGAAGAGCCGCCGCGTCGGCGGCGCGACTTATCAGGTACCGGTCGAAGTTCGTCCTGACCGGCGCACCGCGCTCGCCATGAAGTGGCTGGTCGGCTATGCGCGTGACCGCAGTGACAAGACCATGGCGGATCGCCTTGCCAGCGAGCTGCTGGCCGCTTCGCGCAATGAAGGCAGCACGATCAAGAAAAAGGAAGACACCCATCGCATGGCCGAAGCCAACAAGGCATTCGCCCATTACCGCTGGTAGTCATAGAGAAATGCCAAGAAACACGCCACTCCAGAAACTGCGCAACATCGGCATCATGGCTCACATCGATGCCGGTAAGACGACTACGACCGAGCGCATCCTGTACTACACGGGCCGCATTCATCGCATCGGTGAGGTGCATGAAGGCGCCGCGACCATGGACTGGATGGAGCAGGAGCAGGAGCGCGGTATCACGATTACGTCCGCGACTACCACGGCTCACTGGAAGCGCTTCGACGAAGACTACCGCATCAACATCATCGATACGCCCGGACACGTGGACTTCACGGTCGAAGTGGAGCGCTCGCTGCGCGTGTTGGATGGAGCTGTGGCGGTGTTCTGCGCCGTCGGCGGTGTCGAGCCGCAGTCGGAAACCGTGTGGCGCCAGGCCGACCGCTACGGCGTTCCGCGCATGGCGTTCGTCAACAAGATGGACCGCGTCGGCGCGGACTACATGAATGTGGTCGGCATGATTCGCGACCGTCTGGGCGCGAAGGCGTTCCCGATCCATTATCCGCTGGGCGAGGGCGAGCTGTTTACCGGCGTCGTCGACATCATCCGGCGCGTCGAGTACGTCTTCGACGAGGCGTCGCAGGGCAAGAACTGGACGGAAGGTCCGGTGCCCGATGCGCTGAAGCCGACCGTCGAGCAGCTGCGTCATGAGCTGGTCGAAGCCGCCGTCGAAGGCGACGAAGAGCTGCTGACCAAGTACCTCGAAGGCGAGGACATCAGCGAGGACGAGCTGCGTCGCGCGATTCGCAAGGCGTGCATCGCTGGCACCATCGTGCCGGTGCTGTGCGGCTCCGCGTTCAAGAACAAGGGTGTGCAGCAATTGCTGGATTCGGTGATCGACTTCCTGCCGTCGCCGCTGGACGTGAAGGCGATGCAGGGACATTTGCCGCATCACGACGAGACGTTCGAGACGCGCGACGCGCGCGACGACGCGCCCTTCGCTGCGCTCGCATTCAAGATCATGACCGACCCGTTCGTCGGTAAGCTGACATATTTCCGCGTGTACTCGGGCTCCCTGCCGTCGGGCAGCTACATCTATAATTCGACGAAGGATCGCCGTGAGCGCATTGGTCGTCTGTTGCAGATGCATGCGAATCGGCGCGAGGAGATCGCAGAGGTCTACGCGGGCGATATCGCGGCCGCGATCGGCCTGAAGGACACGCGCACGGGCGATACGCTGTGTGATCCGGACCAGCCGATCATTCTGGAAGCGATGAAGTTCCCGGAGCCCGTCATCAGCGTCGCGATCGAGCCGAAGACGAAGGCCGATCAGGACAAGCTGGGTATCGCGCTACAGAAGCTGTCGGAAGAAGATCCGACGTTCCGTGTGCACACGGATCAGGAAACCGGTCAGACGATCATTGCGGGTATGGGCGAGCTGCATCTGGAGATCATCGTCGACCGCATGATGCGCGAATTCAAGGTCGATGCGAACATCGGCCGGCCGCAGGTCGCGTATCGCGAGACGATCCGCAAGCAGGCGCTGAAAGTAGAAGGCAAGTTCGTTCGCCAGTCGGGCGGCCGCGGTCAGTACGGTCATGTCGTGATCAATTTGTACCCGGCCGAAGCCGGCAGCGGCTTCGTATTCGAGGACAAGATCGTGGGTGGCGTAGTGCCGCGTGAGTATATCGGTCCGACCGAGCAGGGCATCAAGGAAGCAATGAATAACGGCGTGCTCGCCGGCTATCCGATGGTGGATGTGCGCGTCGAGCTGATCGACGGCAGCTACCACGATGTCGACTCGAGCGAAATGGCGTTCAAGATCGCCGGCTCGATGGCGTTCAAGGAGGCCGTGCGGCGCGCGAGCCCGGTGCTGCTCGAGCCGATCATGGATGTGGAAGTCGTCACGCCGTCCGAATACATGGGCGATGTAATGGGCGATCTGTCCAGCCGGCGCGGCAAGATCGGCGGCATGATGCAACGTGGCGAGGCGCAGGTCATTGGCGCGAGCGTACCGCTCTCGGAGATGTTCGGTTACTCGACGACGCTGCGCTCGGCTACCCAGGGACGCGCCGTCTACTCGATGCAGTTTTCTCGTTACGAGGAAGTGCCGAAATCGAAGGCTGAAGAAATCATCGCAAAAGTCAACGGCGGGAAATAGGGATCATGGCTAAGGCAAAGTTCGAGCGTACCAAGCCGCACGTAAACGTGGGCACGATTGGGCACGTCGACCACGGCAAGACGACGCTGACCGCGGCGATCACGCGCATTCAGGCTGCGAAGGGATTGGCGG
>JBQTID010000067.1:0-10707 GCA_052389275.1 Gemmatimonadota bacterium
ATCGTTACGCGCGGCGAAGAAGATGTGACGGTTGACACCACGAAGCTGTGGTGCGATGCGGCGGCTTTCGCGGAATTGTTGTCCGGGCAAAAGCTGGAGCAGGCGCTGGAGCTCTATCAAGGCGACGCATTTCCCGGCCTGTTCATCCCCGATGCACCCTCGTTCGAGCAATGGATCGAGAACACACGGGCAACGCTTTGCGCGCGCGCCGCAGACGCTGCGTTGCGTTTGGCAGCGCGCGAACGCGAGAACGGCAACCGGGACGCCGCCGTTGGCTGGTACCGGCGCGCCGCCGAGCTGTCGCCCGCCGATGAGACGCCGATTCGCGCTGCCATAGAGCTGCTGGATCAGGCTGGTAATCGCGGCGCAGCTGTCACGGTCTACGAAGAATTCGCTGCACGCTTACGCAAGGATTACGAGCTGGAACCGTCACCGGAGACCAGCGCTTTCATCGAGCACGTGCGCAATCGCTCGGACATCATCAACCGCGCGGCGGCCGTGCCAACGCGTCCGGCCGCGAGCGACAGCGTGCTCGTGGCGCAGCCGCTGGAGTCGGTCACACCCGGATCGCATCTCTCCAAATCAAGTCTTCGAAAATCGCTGATGGCGACAGCGGCTGGATTGCTGCTGACATTGTCATTGGCGGGTTGGGTCGCGTGGCAGCGTTGGGGCTCCGAACCTGCTGCGCCCGCTGCGTCCGTAGCGGTGCTGCCCTTTGTCGACATGAGCGCGAGCCGCGGCCAGCAGTACTTGAGCGATGGCATGACGGAAGAGCTGATCACGGCGCTCAGCAAGGTGGACGGTCTGCTGGTACCAGCGCGCACATCTTCTTTCGTCTTCAAGGACAAGCTCGGCGAGATCAGCAGCATCGCACGCCAGCTGGGCGTGGCACACGTGCTCGAGGGCAGTGTCCGGCGCGATGGCGACCGCGTGCGCGTGACGGCGCAGCTCATCGATGCGCGCAGCGGCTATCATCTCTGGTCCGAAAACTACGACCGTAAGCTGGATGATCTGTTCCAGGTTCAGGATGAGATCGCGGCGGCCATCGCCGGCACTCTGAAGCTCCGCCTGATCAGCCTCAGTGATCGGGAGCCTGTCGCCAAGCCATACGTAGCCGACGCCTACGAGCTGTACCTGCAGGGCCGCTATCAATGGCATCAGCGCAATAAGGAAGGCGTAACGAAAGCGATCGAATACCTGAGTGCCGCGGTGGAGCGGGACCCGGGTTACGCTGCTGCGTATGCGGCACTCGCGGATGCCTACCAGCTCGCGCCGACATTCGCTTCGATAGCGCCGGACTCGGCATTTCCCATGGCGCGCGCGGCCGCGCTCACAGCAATACGACTCGACTCCATGCTCGCGGAACCGCACGCGTCACTCGGTTACATCCGGATGCATTGGGAGCGCGACTGGCGTGGCGCCGAAGCCTCATTACGGCGCGCGATCCAGCTCAACCCCGGCTACGCTACGGCGTACCAATGGCTGCGCCTGAACTTGCTGGCGCGAGGCCGCGGCACCGAGGCACTGGCGGCCGCGCTGCGCGCACAGCGACTCGATCCGCTGTCCACGAGCATCCAGGCAGCCGTCGCGGACACTTACTTCTACACGCGTCAATACGACATGGCGATACCAGCATACCGCCGTACGCTCGAGCTGGATCCGAAGTTTGCACGCGCGCGCACCGGGCTGGCGCGCGCCTACATGTATGCCGGCCGCACGCAGGCGGCATTGCATGAGCTGCATGCCGCGCTGCCCGACTTACGCGACAACAGCTACTACACGGGCGTGGTCGGCAGCATGGCGGGGGTCCTGAATCGCACGGATCAAGCGCATGAAATGCTGGCACACCTGCGCACCGAGTCACAGCGGCACTACGTGCCCGCATACGCGTTCGCGTTGGTGCATGCAGGACTGGCGGAGGCGGATTCCGCGCTGCACTGGCTCCAGCAAGCCGTCGATCAACGCGACAACTGGACGACCTTCATCCCGGTAGAACCTGCCTTTGACGCGCTCCGCATGCGCACCGAATACAAGCGCATTCTCGCACAACTGGGTTTGAGCTGAATCGCTTTACAGCCCATCCCTCTCCCCTTAGCTTCGGCTCCCCGAATCGATATCAACTAAACCCGGACGGCTCATGGCGCTCTTTGCCCGCAAACTGATTGCAGAGCTCAAGGACGAAGCGATTCCGCTCGACACCGATCTGAGGCGCGTGCTCGGCGCATGGCAGCTGACCGCTCTCGGCATCGGCGCGATCATCGGCGCGGGCATCTTCTCGGGTGCGGGCACCGCGATCGCCGGTGGCGCCGATCATCTCGGCGCCGGACCCGCGCTCATGCTCTCATACGTGCTGGTTGCGATTGCGTGTGGCTTCGCCGCGCTTTGCTACGCCGAGTTCGCGGCAATGATTCCACAGGCCGGCAGCGCTTACACGTACGCATACGCCACGCTCGGCGAGCTGGTCGCGTGGATCATCGGCTGGGACCTGATCATCGAGTATGCGGTCGGCAACATCGCGGTCGCGGTCAGCTGGTCCGGCTATTTTCAGGAGCTGCTGCGTGGTTTCGGCCTCGCGTTTCCGGAATGGCTGGCAACGGATCCAGTGACTGCATCGCATGGCGCCAATCAAGTCCGCGAGGCAATCGCAGCCGGCGTCGATCCGAGCACGCTGGGCAGGCACGTTACCGAAGCGGCCGCGGCGATCGATACGGCGCCCGTCCTGTTCGGCATGCCGATCATCTTCAATCTGCCGGCAATTCTGATTGTCGCGCTCATCACCTGGATTCTGGTGGTCGGTGTGCGCGAGAGCGCATGGGCGAATACCGGCATGGTGGTGATCAAGCTTGCGATCCTGGTCTTCTTCCTCGCGCTCGGCGTCAAATACGTCCGGCCGGAGAACTGGCGCCCCTTCGCGCCGAATGGGTTCGATGGCATTTGGACCGGCGCATCACTGATCTTCTTCGCCTACATCGGCTTCGATGCGATTTCGACCGCGGCGGAGGAAAGCAGAAATCCCAAACGCGACATGCCGTTCGCCATCATCATGTCGCTAGTGATCACATCGATTCTCTACATCGCGGTCACCGCGGTGCTGACCGGCATGCTGCCGTGGAATCAGCTCGGCACGGCGGAGCCACTCGCGACCGCGTTCTCGGAGCGAGGCCTCGATGTAGCGGCCGGTATCATCTCGTTCGGTGCCGTGGTGGCGACGACGTCCGTGCTCCTGGTTTTCCAGCTCGGCCAGCCCCGCATCTTCTACGCGATGGCGCGCGACGGTCTGTTGCCCGGCTGGGCCGCCAGCGTTCACAAGAAATACCGCACACCCCACATCACGACGATTGCGACCGGCGTCTTCGTCGCCGGTTTCGCCGCAATTGCGCCGATCGAGGAAGTCCTCGAGCTGACCAACATCGGCACGCTGTTCGCCTTCGTTATCGTGGCCGCCGGCGTTCTGGTGCTGCGCTATCTCGAGCCGGACCGCGTGCGTCCGTTCCGCACACCGTTCGTTCCCGTCGTGCCGATCCTCGCGATACTGTCGTGCTTCTGGCTGATGCTCGGCTTGCCGCTGATCACGTGGATTCGCTTCGGCCTGTGGCTGCTTGCGGGGCTGGTGATCTACTTCCTGTATGGCCGGCGGCGGAGCGTACTACAGAATGAGCTGAAAGGCTAAAGGCCGAATTGTTTAGCGGCGCTCGCGGAAAAAACTGCGCAGCAATTCCCCGCACTCTTCTTCGAGCACACCTGTCGTAATTTCGACTCGGTGATTCAGCCGCGCGTCCTGCACGATGCAGCCGAGCGAGCCGGCCATGCCTGCTTTGGGATCGAACGTCGCGAAGACAAGGCGTTTGAGGCGGGCGAGCACCATGGCGCCGGCGCACATCGCGCACGGTTCCAGCGTGACGTAGAGAGTGGCGTCGGTCAGACGCCAATCGCCGAGTTTGGCGGCGGCCTCACGGATCGCGAACAGCTCGGCGTGCGCGGTGGGATCGGAGTTGGTGCGAGTGAGATTGTGGGCTTCGGCGTAAAGCTGGTTGTCGCGGACCATCACTGCACCGATTGGGACTTCGGCTAGTGCCCGCGCCGCGTGCGCCTGTGCCAGCGCGCGCCGCATCCAGCGCTCATCGTCTGGTGCCGGAGTTGTGAATTCGCTTATTCGGTACTGCCGTTCGTTGCGGGTACAGCCTCAGGCCTGCGCAGCCGCCGAACCACACTGGTCGCGCGACCAGTGATCTGCGCGGGATGCACCTCTTCGGCGCCGGGGTCGAGCAGCAGTTTATGGCCGCGCCGGAGCGCGCGCCTTACGGTCGTGCCGCGTGTGCCGCGCACCACGACCAGGTCGCCTTCCTCTATCTCGCTCGCCGGCACCGGCTCGACCAGCACCAGATCGCCCTCGCGGATGCCTTCAGGAGCGGTTGGGTCCGCGGCAACACTTAGCATGAACGTGCCGGCGCCGCCTGCAATGCGGCGATCCAGCTCCAGCGCATTGTCGGCAGAGTCCGCTTCGAGATTCGGCACCGTGACCGTGCTCGGATGCATGTCGAGACCGATGACGCGCACACCACGCGAACGCGACGAATCACGCTCGATCCAGCCCTTGTCCGCCAAGGATTGCAGATACTCGGAAACCGTCTTCGTACTCTTGATGCCGAAGCGACTGCCGATCTCGCGAATCGATGGCTGATACGTGTTACGTCGCAAGTACTCTACGATGTAATCGAGAATGCGGCGTTCGAGACTCGTCAGTGATCTGGGCATTGCTGCCTCCGGCGGGCTGCGGGTGCGCGCTCACTCTATTTGCGGGCACGAAGCATGTCAAGCGCCGCGTCGATTCGTTTCAGCGCGCGCTCGCGACCGAGCAGAACCAGGACGTCGAACATGCCCGGCGACGCGGTTGTGCCGGTCACCGCGACACGAAGCGGCTGGATGATTTTGCCGGCGCCGACGCCATCCGCTTCGGCAATCGATCTTATGGCGTCCTCCAACGCTTTTTCATTCCACTCGACTTGCGTCAGACGCTCACGAACTTTCGTCAGCCGTTCGGTAGTTTCGGCTGCGTGCTTCCAGACTTTCTGAACCGCGTCCGGATCATAATCGACCAGGTCGCGAAAATAGGGACGGGCAAGCGCTGCAATGCCGTCGAGCGTCTTGGCACGAATCCGCAACAGCTCCAGCAATTTGTAGCGCCACTCCCGACTCGTGTCACTGCCCGGCGGCAGCGCGAACAACTCGGACGTGAGTCGCTGCTCCAGCTCGTCGAGCGACATGCGCACTATGTGCTGCGCATTCATCCACTCGAGCTTGGCGGTATCGAAGACGGCGCTCTTCTTGTTGATGCCCTCCAGCGAAAAGCGCTGGATCAGCTCGTCCAGCGTAAACAGCTCCTGCTCATCGCCCGGATTCCAGCCGAGCAGCGCCAGGAAGTTGTCCAATGCCTCCGGCAGGATGCCCTGCTGCTTGTATTCACCCACCGCGGTCGCTCCGTGGCGCTTGGACAGGCGCTTGCCGTCCGGACCGAGAATCATGGGCACGTGCGCGAAAGTGGGCGGCTCATGCCCGAGCGCATTGTATATGAGGATTTGCTTCGGTGTGTTGGATAGGTGGTCGTCCCCACGGAGCACCAGCGTGATCTTCATGGCGACGTCGTCACTGACCACCGCCAGGTTGTAGATCGGCGTGCGGTCTGAGCGCAGGATCACGAAATCTTCAATGGTGTCGTTGTCGAATTCGGTGTAGCCGTGCACGGCATCAGCCCATGCGGTTTTGCCAGCCGGCACCTTGAAGCGAAGCGCGTGCGGCTCGCCCGCCTCCGCGCGCCGCTCGGCTGCCGCGGTATCAATATTACGGCAATACCGGTCGTAACCGAATTGACCCGGCGCGCGCCGCGCCTCGACCTGTTCCTGCGTGCAGAAGCAGCGGTAGGCTTTGTCATCAGCGAGCAGCCGCAGCGCACCCGCCTTGTGCTGCTCGACGCGATCGGCCTGATGGTATGGCCCCTCATCCCACATCAGACCAAGCCACTGCATGCTGTCGAGAATCGCATCGGTCATCTCGCCGCTCGAGCGCGCGCGATCAGTGTCCTCGATGCGGAGCACGAACACGCCGCCGTAGCGACGGGCGAGCAGCCAATTGAAGAGCGCGGTTCGGGCGCCGCCAACGTGCAAATAACCGGTCGGAGATGGTGCAAACCTGACGCGCAGCTTTTCGTTATTCATGCGGGCCGGAAGCTACGAACGCTTGGCTTGTTTCGCTATGGCGCCAGTACGCGCAGATTACGCAGATTTCTCGCAGATTTCGCAGAGCGCCTGGACGGGGCGGATGAACGATCTTCGGAGAATCACGGAAACCATTATTGGATCGAGCTTGCGGATTCATAACGCACTCGGTCCGGGACTATTTGAACCTGTTTATCGGACAGTCTTGGCCGATGATGTGCGACGGAAAGGCCTTCATGTAGAAACAGAGAAAGTATTCCCGCTCACGTTCGAGGGTCGTTCCTTCGCAAAGGCGTTCCGGGTGGATATGGAGGTAGAAGGTACAGTCCTTGTCGAGCTCAAATGCAAGCCTCAGCTCGTCCAAGTCAATTTCACACAGCTTCTAACCTATTTGAGGCTGCTGGACCGAAGGGTTGGGTTGTTACTGAATTTTGGAGAGCACTCGCTCCAAATCAAGCGAATCGCCAACCGAGCCTGACCGCTCTGCGAAATCTGCGCGAAATCTGCGTAATCTGCGTGGGCGTAATCTGCGTGGAATTAGCTCGCGGCAACGAACTCGTGATCCTCAACCGATACGCCAGCCTTGCGCCGCTCGAACAACAGATAAAGCGCCGGCGTTACAAAAAGCACGAGAACGGTCGACGTCGAAAGCCCACCGATCAACGCAAACCCAAGCGCATTCCAGATATTCGCATCAGCGGCCTCGCTGAACATCACCAGCGGCAAGAGCCCCGCGATGGTCGTCACGGTCGTCATCATGATCGGCCTGCAACGTTCGGCGGATCCGCGCACAAGCGCTTCCTCCAAAGAGAGCCCATGATAGCGCCGCAGCTGATTCACGTGATCGACCAGCAGAATCGCGCTGTTCACGACAATGCCGGACATCATGATGACACCTACGTAGGCCTCGCGCGTGAACGAAGCCTTCGTAATCCAGAAGACCAGAAACACGCCGATCAGCGCCATGGGCACGGTCAGCAGGATGCAGATCGGCTGGCGCAACGACTCGAACAGCGCGGCGCACACCATGAAGATGAGAATCACCGCAAAAGCCAGAACGCCGTAAATCTGCCGCTTGTCTTCCTCGGACCAGCGGAAACCTTCTTCCTCCTCGATCGTGAATCCCGGCGGCAACGCCGTGTTATTAATCACTGCTTCCTTGACCCGGTCGCCGAGCTTGGTCGGACCACGGAACTCATAGCTGACCACGCGCTGGTACTGCTGGTCCTCGCGTAATATGCGATTCAAGACATCGCGCTCGCGCAATTGTGCGACATCGCCGAGCCGCACCGATTGGCCTGCGCTCGCCGGCACCTGTAGCTCCATCAGACCAATCGCATCAATGTCACGATAGCCCGCCAGCTTCACCGAGTATTGCAGCTCCTCGCCGGCCATGCGGATCGCGCTTCGCCGCGTCTCGCCTCGCACCGCCGCGCTGACATAGCGCGTTACATCCTCAGCACTCAACCCGTGCAGCGCTAGGTTCCTGCGGTCGAGGTCGAGCACCAACTCGGTCGCGCGATCGCGACCAAAAGTTCGGCCACTGGAGTTCGCGTCGACTTCCTTGACGCGCGAGAATCTCTGGAGCCGCTGGCCCAGGCCTTCGGCGATCGCGCGCACCTTCTCGTAATTGTAGCCGAGCACCTTGATCGAATAATTCGGCGGCGACGAACCGCCGCCGTAGAACGATGCACCGTAGCCATAGACCCGCACTTCAGCGCCGCCGAACTGCACGCCTTCACCGGACAATTCTTCCTTGAGCGCGACCGGCACATTCGTGCTCTCGAGCGAGTCCGGAAACGTCACGCGGATGTTCGCGCGCTGCGCGCTGACCATCGACACGTATCTTTCCACACCCGGCCATTCGCGCAATCTGTTCTCGAAATAACGCACGATCGCGTCTGTGTTCTCGAGCTCTTCGCCGCGCGGCTGCTCGATCGAGATCGACAGGTACGTCTGCTGGCCGAACCAGGGTCGCCATACTATGCCGCGTCCCACGTATTTGTTGAAGACGAAGAACGACGCCGCGAACAGCACCACCGTGACCGCCACCACCTTCCACGGATGCCGCAGCGACCTTCGCACGGCCGAGCGGTACAACGGCTCGAACCACGCACGTCTCGGTACGAGTGCGCGTCCGCCGATAATGCGCGCCGCCAGCGCCGGAATGAAGCTGAAGCCGACCAGCAGACTGGCGGCCTGCGAGAACACCACGACCAGCGCGAGCGGAACGTAGAAGACACGCAGCTCGCCTTGCAGATACACGAACGGCAGCAGCACTACGATGTTGGTCAGCGTCGCCGCGAAGATGGGGAGCACGACTTCGCGCGAGCCTTCCTCTGCTGCCTGCGCCGGTGTTTCACCACGGCGCGCGCGCCGGTAGATGTTCTCCAGCACGACGATCGCATTGTCCACGATCAGGCCGAAGCCCATCGCCAGTCCCATCAGCGTCAGCACGTTGAGCGTGAAGCCGCCGAAGTAGATCAGGTTGATCGTGATCAGGATCGAGAACGCGATAGTCGAGAATGCGATGGCCGCCGACCGGAAGGAGCGCAGGAACAGAAGCAGAACCGCGAAGACCACGATTGCCGCGAGAATCGAACGCGAGCGCAGATCCGTCAGCTGCGTGCGGATCGCCTTGCTCTCATCGCTATCGAGAATGAGTCGCGTGCCTTGCGGCAATTGCGGCGTCAACTGCGCAACCCGCGCCTTCACTCGATCCGCGACCGCGACCGTATTAGTGCCGGCCTCACGAGTCACCTCGAATGCCACCGCCGGTTGTCCATCGATGCGGTAGTAGGAGCGCGGCTCTTCGTAGGTATCGTGCACCGTACCGATGTCGCGGACCCGCACGATACGGCCGTTGTTGGTTAGCAGCGCTGCGTTCGCGATCTGCGCGACATCGTGCATCGTCTCCCGGATCGCGAGCGGCCTCATGAGATCGCGGTCCGCCACGCTTCCTGCCTGCGTCACATACTCCAGCTCCGCAACGCGCTGATAAACGTCATCGGCGGTAAGGCCGAGCGAGTTGATGCGAACTTCGTCGAGCTGGAGCTCGAGCAAACGCTGCCGACCACCGCGCGCCGTGACATTGGCGACGCCGTCCAGCCGCAGCAGCTCGGGCGCAAGCTCGTCGTCGACATACTTCCGCAATGCTTCGAGCGTGTAGGGACCGGTGACCGTGTAGCTGAGGAAAGGCGTTTGCTGATCCTGGAACTGCTCGGGCACGTATTGCTGCACGTACGGGCCGCGCACGCCATCGGGCAGCTGCGATTCCAGCGCGGCCAGCCGCTCCGATAGATCGAGGCGCGCGAAATCCATGTCCGTATCGCGCGCGAATTCGATCTGGATGACGGCCGAGCCGACGCCGTCCTGCTGCGCTGATTCCGACTGCACCCGTTCGACGCCGCGCACCTGCTGCACCGCGGCTTCGAGCGGCGATGTCAAAAACGCTTCGGTCGTTTCCGGCGATGCGCCCGGCCATTGCGCATTGATGCTTAGCTGCGGCAGCTCCGCGTTCGGCAGCAGCTCGACCGGCAGGTGCCGCCAGGCGGCCACACCGAGCAGCGCGACAGCGAGGTAGCCCATCGCGACGGTGACCGGCCGGCTAACGGAAAAACGGATCATCAGTCCGCGGTCTCTGCGGTCTTTGCGATCTCTGCGGTCGGTGCGGTCTTTGCGATCCAGCCGCGGACGCGTTCGCCGACTTCGTCAATCAGCTCGTAGGCGACCGGAATCACGATCAGCGTGAGTGCGGTAGCGGTCAGCAGACCGCCGAACACCACGATCGCAAGCGGTGCCTGAAGCGCGGCGCCCGGTCCGATGCCCAGCATCATCGGCAACACCGCCAGCATCGCGGTCAGCGTATTCATGACGATCGGCCGCAAGCGCGCATGGCCCGCCGCATGAATCGCCTCGCGCACGCTCATGCCCTGCCGCCGCATCTGGTTGATGAAATCGATCTTCACGACCGCATCGTTGTCCACAATGCCAACCAGGATGATCACGCCGATCAGGCTGATCGTGTTGATGCCGGCGCCGAACAGCCACAGCGACCAGACCGCGCCGATCAGCGAGAGCGGCACGGCCAGCAGAATCGTGAACGGATGCACGAACGACTCGAACTCGGCCGCCAGGATCATGTAGACCAGCGCCAGCGCGAGGACGAAGGCGAACGCGAGCGCTGCGAAGCTGCGTCGCATCTCTTCATTCTCGCCGCCAATTTCCGCGCGAATGCCGGCGGGCGCCGGTGTCGCGCGCAGCACGGCGTCGACGGCACTTACCGCGTCGTCAATATCAGCGCCGATCACATCCGCATACACCGGAATCACGCGGCTTTGATCGGAGCGCCGAATCTCGGTCAGGTTGAGCGACTCGCGCGTGCGCACCAGCTCCTTCAGCGGTACGCCATCAATGCGCAGCGCGTCGAGCGTCGCGAGCGAGTAGCGCTCGGCTTCCGGCAGGCGCACGATGATCGGGATCTTGCGATCGAAGT
>JBQTID010000068.1:0-15013 GCA_052389275.1 Gemmatimonadota bacterium
ATGGGGTCAACAGTATCACGCGGCGCTGCCGACACCGGGTATGCGGGGCGGCACGCTTTCGGCTCGGCTGAGCGGCCTCGAATCGAGATTGGCGGCGAAGACCGGCACCATCGCGAACGTAAATTCATTGAGCGGATACCTGCGCACCGCCGACGGCCGTGATCTGACCTTCAGCATCATGACCAACGCATCCGGCAAGAGCTCTGCGCAAATGCGCCGCGGCATTGACGTGCTGGTTCAGGCGCTCGCGCGAGCGCGCAATCTTGAATAATGGCTCAGCCTGGCTGGACACTGATCAAGATAGCAAAGCGGCTGAACACGAAATTCGAAAAGGATTGGCGCGCGATTCCGGCTGCCGAGCGTAGCGCCTGGGCGCGCGACATCCTGCTCGGTCTGGGCGCGGTCGTGCTCGCGCTGTTCCTGTCGATGCGGCTTCTGGATGTGACGACAGGTACTGCCCGTCACTTCCCATGGGAAGCAAGGGTATTGCACGCCATCGATCGAGGGCCAATCAGCTTTAGCTCAGCGGTTTGGCTGCAAACGTTCGGTACCGATTTCATGCTGTTGTTCGTCATGATCACAACCTGGGCCCTTGCAGTGTGGAAGGATCGGCCGCTGCTCGCGGTCACGATCCTGCTGTCCGTCATTGTCATGGATGCAATCGTGCGCATCGGCTGGTTCGCACTCGATCGCTCGCGTCCCGACATCATTGCGCAAGGTCTGGCCGCTCCCGGCTTTCACTCTTTCCCATCCGGTCACACGTCGAAAACGTTGGCGTTTTACGGCTTGATTATTACGCAGTGGGCAAAAGCATCGAGCAGCAGCACCGAAAGGCTGTTCGCGCTTCTGGTCGCGGCGTTCATTTGCATCGGTGTCGCGTTCGCCAGGCTGCGCATGGGTGCGCACTGGCCGACCGACATTCTCGGTGGCTGGCTGCTGGGCGGGATCTGGCTTGCGTTTATGCTGAGAGCGCTTCGGCACGAGCGTTACGCGCGCGAGCGATAATCTCCAATGCCTGTTGCCTCGAGTGCCGCGCGCGTCGCGCGGTAGCCTTCATCCAGAAAGTACGAGGTCTGCGCGAAGTCGAACGTCGAGTAGCCATCCAGACGCGGGCGCACATAGACCAGACGCGGGCCGCTCCAATTCTCCAGCAGTGCGCGCTTGTGCTCCCACCCCGCAATCTCGATCACGCGATGATGAATCGCGACCAATCCCTTCTGTACCGTGTCGAGTGACTCGCGCACTTTGCCGGCGCCCGCATCGATGGCAATGATGAGATCGGCGCCCCGTTCGGCCGCACGTTCGAGCGGCAGCGGATCTATGATGCCGCCATCCACGAAGTACGAATCGCCGATCTGCGCGGGAGGATAGAACAGCGGCAGCGCACATGACGCGTAGACCGCTTTCGAGAGCGCCAGATCGGTGCGGCCGCCCGCGCCGAACCAGACCAGATCGCCGGACTCGAGATCAACCGCATTGAGGCTGAGCGGCATGCTCAATTCATCGAAGCGCGTGACCGGCAGCACCTGCTCGATGTAGCTCTCCAGCGCATCGCTCAGGAATATGCTGGGCTGCCGAATCCCGTTGAGCAGCAGCGCCCAGCGGTTCAGCGTCACGATGTCAGCTTTCTTGAGCGCGGCGGCGTTCGCCGACAGCTCCGGCCACCCCTGTCCGCCGGCAATGCAGGCGCCGACCAGCGCGCCAATGCTGGTGCCGACGATTTCCGATACAGTCAGCCCGGCATCCTGGATCGCCCGCCACGCCCCGGCATGCGTCAGCCCTTTGACGCCGCCGCCGCCCAGCACCAGGACTGCTCTCATGTTGCCACGATCGTAGGAGCGTTACCTGCTGAGGGCTACAGAAATCATCAACTCATTACCTAGATCTCGTGCCGAGTACGCAAGAGCAAGGTGAAAGTTAGCGACACCGATTTCTCCGCCCAGACTTGGGATGAGTCCTTCCTCCCCTCTAGCCAGACCCACACGAGCGTGGACATCCAAGTCGCGTGATTTCGTGCTGAGATCTATTCCGATCCTGTAAGACAAGTCTTCATCGCGTATGCGGCGCGAAACGTCCGCAATTGTCGAAGTTGTGATTTGCCCAGCCGCAAATCGGTTTTCAATGCCAATGGACAACGCAGTTGGCAACGTCCCTATGCCATTCGGATCAGACGCGCCAGCATCGTTCAGCGCGATGCCCAGGCGCGTGTGGTTGCGAACTTGCCACTGGGCGCCGACATCAAACGCCCACTGGCGCGCGGAGCTGCCGACATACGTGGACATCAGCCGCTGAGCGCGAACACCAAGCGACGCACGATTCTTCCAGCCAGAAGACAAACCGAAAGTCGCCTGTTGTTCCGAAGCGTTAAGATCTGCGACGCCGAGATCCTCACCAAGGTTCTCCCAGCCACGACGGCGGTAATCTAGCGCGGCGGTGACGATTCCGAACGGGTACGCGCCCGTAGCTTCGAAATCGGAAGTGCCAGCGATCGATGAATGCCGCGTGATCATGACACCCATTTTCTGATGCGTACTTGCGGGATTTACGCTAGCGAACGCGAGGCCGGACTTTGCCACACCGCCGCCGCCCAGAGCGGAACTCGCAGCACTCCACGATTCAAAAGGGAATGGGCTAAAGTCCGTATTCTGAGCATGCGCTGTCGCTGACAGAGTATGCCAGGTTAGCATCAGCAACAAAGCGCGAATCCAGGGCATCAGCGAACGACCACAAAGCGCCTTGTAAACCGCTGCCCGCCCGCTTCCATGACCACGACGTATACTCCCGCCGACACCTCCGCCCCGGCGTCATTACGCTTATCCCAATCGAGCCGGTAATTCCCTGGCTGCATCACTTCTTGCACAAGGGTCCGAACAAGCCTGCCGTTAGGCGCGAAAATGCGAACCGTAATCGCATTCTGCTGCTCTGGTACTGTGATGCCCACCGACGTAATACCGTGTTTCCGGACGAGCTCCCTCACAGCAGCGGGCGCCGATGTCGATTGAGCATCATTTGCCATTACGGAGGCCGATATCGGAAGCGGCCGGGCGGAGGGGTGCTCCGCGGGCGGAAGAAGTCGCATCGCGTAGCCCGAACTGGCCACGCCGGAAGCGGCAGCATCGGCCTCTTCCGGAACATCGGTGTCCGGAACATAACGCGGCAGCTTACCAATCAGGGCGCGAACTTCTTGTTCAGTTTTACCGCTCAAGGTTATCAGCTCAAAGCCTCTTGAACCCGCCGCGAACTCTACCGACGGAAATGCAAGGAGAAATCGCACATCGTCTGGATGGCCGGTGACCGCGTCGTGAGTCGATAGCAACTCTGCGGCTGCGGACACATCCGAAGCGGGATCTTGCCGGCCGGGCGCCCCGTTGCTGAACTGGCGAATGACAGGCCGGATTTGTTTGCCCGCGTGGCGGAGCAGGTAAGCGACTACAGCGGTTTCATCCTTTACGATCACGAGTCCCGTCGAGTCGACCTGCAATTGATCATCACCCGCACGCGCGCCCAAGTCGGGATCGAGGGCAACGCCAGCGCGCAGCGTGTTCCACCCGCGCGGCAGAGTTAATTTGTATACTGCCCATCCTGGTGCCGATGACGTGCGCTCGTACAACACTCGTGAAGAAATTCCGGAGCCGCCCGCTGCTTGCGCACCCCGAATATCGGATCCAAGGAAATTCGGCTTTTGTGTGAGGGTATCTCTGTGTGCACCAGTCAGGGAATAGAGCTGTATGACTTCCTGGCCCATGCCGCGATCGCCAACCAGCCAGGCGCCCGATCCGTAGTGCTCCACCATTGAATCATCGGTCGGCTGAATCAGACTTGCAGCGACGGCTGTGCTCAGAGCGAGGTCACACCCTGATGTCTCAACGCAGACGTGTGTTTGCGCATAGCCTGTGTCTTTTGCTGCGTCTGCAATGCGGCTGGCTGACAGGCGCCAATCAACGTAGTAATTGCCAGCATAAGCGATGAATGAGGAATTCTGGGCGCTTTCCCATAAATACCACGATGAGCCACCATTGTCGCTACGGTCCCACTGCCAACCGTTCGATGGGTAGCTGGCACTTCCGTCAAGCGAGTATGTGGCCTTGATGCTCACATATGACGGAGCCGACGCAGTGACGGTGTGGGGCACCCGCTGGCCAATGACGGCGTAACCGAAACTCACTTGTGAAGGCTCAGCTGGCCACCACCCCAGGTACTGACCATCCAGCGTCCCCTCTCGTATACGAACGTCTTTAACGTTGCACCTGTGGTCGTTACCGAGCCGTCGACAACTCCTGTGTATGCGACTTCTGAATTCGGATTGCTGGGCGTAACTCCGCCGCCAGTGACAGCGCGCCCCCACATCAGCGGGGCGGACTGGTAGGGCACATCAAACGTGATATTCCGCCGAACCTCACAACGGCGCGCATTTCGGACCACAAAGGAGCTCCAGAATGTCCACGTTTGAATTGCAGTCAGGCTGGAGCAGCCGGACGTGGTCGTACCTGCGGAAGCGAATGTGACTTGATTGGGCGGTTGAAGCATCTTGAGCGCACTGTCCGCGCGAATGAGCCCCCAGCCCGTTTCAACATCATATCCGGGGTCCCCGATATCCTTGGCAGTTCGGCTGATAAGCTGCCGATTGTCGCGTGCTGTAAACGACAAACCCTTGGCCTGCGCTTCTGAGTACACGAGGCCCGCCAACCCGGATACAAATGGCGTTGCCGCTGATGTTCCGCCGAACGCCTGAAACCCGTTCTGCAATGCATCGCTGTAATGGTTGACGCCCGGCGCAACCACAGCGATGTGGGAGCCCCGACCGGACTCCCAGTTGAAGCCGTTGTCGCGCAAAACCCGCCTGCCTTGGATATCGGTAGCTCCCACCGCCATCACAATATCGGAATAAAATGCAGGGACCACTGCGGTCGCCGACGTCGATTGGTTGCAATCCCACGCACCTTCGTCATTCTGCTGGTTGTTGCCCATGCCTGCGGTCACTACCGTCCCAACTTGAAACGCATTTCGGAACGCTTCGTGGAGTGCATGGTTCTCCACGTCATCGCACCACGAATTGTTCAGGACAACCGCGCCATTTGCCACAGCCCAGGTGCCGCCGTCGGCGGCATCGGTTGAAGCTCCGATCCACTCCATGAAGTTGTGCCACCGGCTGCCCTCTCCAATGGTTTTCACTGAGAGCACGCTGCATCCGGGTGTTGACCCGTCCCCACCACACATTCCCGGCACGCCGAAACCATCGTTCGTTTTCGCCGCGGCGATACCGGCGGAGCCCATGCCGTGAGGGCCGCGATCTCCGGCGTCCGGAAAGGCGTTGCCGTCGTCGTGAATGAAATCATACTCACCGACAATCTTGCCGCTGAAGTCGCTGTGCGTCACCTCCATGCCTGTATCCAGAATGCCGATAATGACATTACTCGACCCCTTCTGAATCGCCCACGCTTCTGGTGCGTGCACGTCCACATCGCGATTGCTCGGATTGTAGAACCCCCACGTGAGTCCTGAAGTGAAATATGGATCATTCGGAAGAAATGAACTGAGGGAGAATGGGGATATCGTTCGCGCAGGTGGCGCCAGTGACCGGCCGGTTGATCCGGAGGAATCTCTGACGTCCAGCCGTCGTATCGTGCCTTGCAATTGAGCGGAAATGACGCTCGGCAACGCGTTCAAGTCGACGAGCGCGGCAGCCGCCGCTACCGAATCCGGAAACACCAGAATATAGAAGTGCGATAGGTCCGAAAGCGCGTCTGGTGGCATCAATTCGCCTTTACGGCGTGAGTGGACTCGCGCATTGGGGAATCGTGCTCGAAACTGTTCCCAACTGCGAATTGCCCTCCGCGAGCTCAGAGCACGATGTTTCTGAAGAACCTGTCGAAGTTTGCCATCTCGGATACGCGTGGCTTCCGGGGCAAAACGCTCGTAGCCATCGGGCTGAATTGCTCCAGGTTCAACCATGATGACAATTTCGTTCTTCCGATCTTGTGCAGATCCCGTCACAACGGAAGACAACACAGCGGCGAGCAGAATGCCCAGCCGCGCAAACCCGTGGCGCATTACAAAACTCCCTCAATTTTTTGGCGTGAGTTATTTACTGGCTTACTGGCTTAGGAAAGATTTGACGCTGTCGGCCGTCCAAGTTCGTGACCCATACTGATAGGACGCTGTCGTGGCGACGCGAGAAAACAATCTCCGAGCCTTCAGGGTTCCACCCCGGTTGCGTGGCGCTCCTGGCAAGCAAACGCTTGTCCCGGCCATTTGGACGGATTAGCCAAAGATCACCGACTTCGCCAGGATCTGCCTCGACGTACACGATCCAGTCGCCGCGTGGCGACCACGCAGGCTGAATCGCATTTCGACGCCCGTCAGTGATATACGAGGTGTCACGGCCCAAGGTGTCGGTAACAAATAGCCGGTTGAGCAGTGCCCTGCCCCCAGCACCATTGGAGCTAGCCACGATCCACCGACCGTCCGGGGACCAGTCAGGATCAAAAAGCTGGCTGCGCGGCGTCGGCAGCGGAATTCGTCGGTAATGACCGGAACTAAAATTTGCGAGCCAAAGTTCTGGTGGGGCGTTTGCAGGGCCGGACAGCGTGAAGACAATCAGGTCATCGTTGGCGGGCGAAAAACTCGGAGCGCCGCCGATGCCACCTACCCCCAATCGAATCGCTCTTCGGTTGGCTAGATCAATCACATAAGGCCCCATGCCGATGTTCAGCGCGATGTGAGTTCCATCTGCGTTCCAGTCCAAATATCCCGCGCCAGGCACCGTAATGAGCTCGCGTGTTTCACCCGATGCAAGCGACAGGGCATGGATAACGTCGGGCCCACCCATCTCACCCATACGCACTAAAGCGATCTCGCTGCCATCAGCACGCCACGCCGGAAACCAGTGCCCCGTCATCGGAGTCACCATTGGAGCAGTTGGTCCGTCGTCGCAGGCGGCTGCGGTGAGTAAGACCATTCCCGCCAAGAGGAAGGTTAGAACGAAGCGGATATTCCTTAGCATTATGACCAAATGGGGGAGAGTGGCAGATCAACATCTAATACCAGCACCGAATTCCGTCAACCTGCCGCGACGCCAAGGCCAATCACCTGATTATAAACACCCCCTGCTCTCTGCTTGACACAGCGGAGCCGTGGCCGGTACGTTGGGGTACTAGTTGAGAACTAGAATCATTCTTGGGAAGAGCCGCCCCGAGGTTGCACGCTCGCAGCCCTGTGGGCAGCGAGCGTTTGGAATAACCTGCGGCGAACACATGAACGAGCCACTGCTGAAAATATCGAATCTCCACACCGTGATCGCAGAAGACGGAACCGAGATTCTCAAGGGCGTAGACCTGGAGCTTGGCGTCGGCGAAATCCATGCGATCATGGGCCCGAACGGTTCCGGCAAGAGTACGCTTTCAAAGGTACTTAGTGGCCATCCTGCGTACGAGGTGACCGAGGGCGAGGTGGTGTACAAGGGGCGCAACCTGCTCGAGCTCGAGGTCGATGAGCGCGCCCGCCAGGGGCTGTTCCTCGCCTTTCAATACCCGATCGACATTCCGGGCGTTTCGATCGCGAACTTCCTGCGCACGGCAATGCAGGCGCGCAGGCCGGATGAGGAGATCGACATCTTCGATTTCCAGGAACAGCTGCTCGACCGCATGGCGCTGCTGGAGATGGATCGCACCTTTGCCGAGCGCAGCGTGAACGAGGGCTTCAGCGGTGGCGAGAAGAAACGCAACGAGATCCTTCAGATGGCGATGCTCGAGCCGGATCTTGCCGTCATGGATGAGACCGACTCCGGTCTCGACATTGATGCGTTGAAGGTGGTTGCGAGCGGCGTGAATACGCTGCATCGCGAGCATGGTGAGATGTCGATCCTGCTGATCACACATTATCAGCGCCTGCTCAATTACATCGAGCCGGATCACGTACACGTCATGGTTGGCGGCCGCATCGTGAAGTCGGGCGGCCCGGAACTCGCGCAGGAATTGGAAGCGCACGGATACGAAGAGTATCGAGAGGCTGCGGAGGTGGCATGATGCCTGTCAACGAAACGGTAACCGGTCTCGGGCTGGACGAATATAAATACGGATTCCGCACTGAAGAGAAGCCGGTCTTCAAGGCGCAGCGCGGGCTGAGCGAAGCAATCGTTCGCCAGATTTCTGCGCACAAGGGCGAACCGGAATGGCTGCTCGAGTTCAGGCTCGAAGCGCTGAAGATCTACCTGTCGAAGCCGATGCCGAAGTGGGGCGGTGATCTCAGCAAGCTCGAGAGCACGCTCGGCGACATTTATTTCTATCTGAAGCCCCAGGAGAAGATGGAACGTTCCTGGGATGACGTGCCGGACGACATCAAGAACACATTCGAGCGTCTCGGTATTCCCGAGGCGGAACGGAAAGTTCTCGCTGGTGTCGGCGCGCAGTACGAATCGGAGATGGTCTACCACTCACTCAAGAAGGAATGGGCGGACAAGGGCATCATCTTCGAGTCGATCGAGGACGGCCTGCGCAAATATCCGGATCTTTTCCGTGAGCATTTTTCGACGATCATACCGCCGGCCGACAACAAGTTTGCCGCGCTCAACAGCGCGGTCTGGTCGGGCGGCTCGTTCGTCTATATCCCGAAGGGCGTGAAGATCGATATTCCGCTCCAGGCGTATTTCCGCGTCAACGCGGAAAACCTCGGGCAGTTCGAGCGCACGCTCATCATTGTCGAAGAGGGCGCGCAGGCGATGTACATCGAGGGCTGCACCGCGCCGGTGTATTCGACCGAATCGTTCCATTCCGGCGTGATCGAGATTGTCGTGAAGCGCAACGCACGCTTCCGCTACGTCACGATCCAGAACTGGTCGCACAACATGTACAACCTCGTCACCCAGCGGGCGATGGTGCACGAGCACGCGACCATGGAGTGGCTGGACGGCAATCTCGGTTCGAAGCTGACCATGAAATATCCGTCATGCTATCTCGTGGGCGAAGGCGCGCACGGTGAGATTCTCTCGATCGCGTATGCGGGCAACGGCCAGCATCAGGACACGGGCGGCAAGGTGATTCACGCGGCACCGAACACCACGTCGCAGATCATCTCGAAGTCCATCTCCAACGGTACCGGCCGCGCGTCATATCGCGGGCTGTGCAAGATCTACGAGGGTGCGAAGAACGCGAAGTCGAATGTCGAGTGTGACGCATTGCTGCTGCAGCCGACGTCGCGCACCGACACGTTCCCGTACATCGAGATCGAAGAGCAGAGCGCGAACGTCGGACATGAGGCGACCGTCTCGAAGATCGGCGAAGAGCAGTTGTTCTATCTGATGAGCCGCGGCCTGTCCCAGGAAGAAGCCGCCGCGATGATCGTGCGCGGCTTCATCGAGCCGATCGCCAAACAGTTGCCATTGGAATATGCGGTGGAGCTCAACCGGCTCATCGAGCTGGAGATGGAAGGCAGCGTTGGCTAACGCAGTCACGACCAAACCTGAGGGTGTGACTCAGGCCTTCAATCGAGAAGCCGCTCAAACACTCGCCGAGACCGATGTTCAGTGGCTCGGCGAGATTCGCATGAGCGCATGGCAGACATACGAGGCCACGCCGCTGCCGACGCGCCAGCTCGAGGAGTGGCGTTACACCGACGTCGACATGTTCAAGCTCGACAAAGTCAGGACTGCGGTTCAGAAAGGCAGTTCCGAGCAGCGGTTCGGGCAAGCGGAGCAGGCGCGCGCGATGCTCGAGCGCGGCGACAAGGCCGGTCACATACTGTCGATCGACGGCGCGATCGCCGAGATCGTGCTGGCCGGCGAGCTGCGCGCCAAAGGCGTGATCCTGATGGATCTGGCGGAGGCTGCCCGCGTTCATGGCGATGTCGTGCGTCGTCATCTCACCACTGCCCTGCCGGCCGAGCGCGGCAAATTCGCGGCGCTCAATGCTGCGCTGTGGACGGCGGGCGTATTCCTGTACGTGCCGCGCGGCGTGCGCATCGAGCAGCCGATTCGCATCGCGCGCTACATCACCGAAGCCGGCATTGCGGTGTTCCCGCGCACGCTGATCGTGGCGGAAGAGGCGAGTCATGTCGGCTGCGTCGAAGAGTTCATGTCGCCGGACTTCAAGCAGCCTGCGCTCTCGGTGGGCGCTGTCGAGGTGATTGCCAACAACAACGCCGACGTGCAGTACGTTGCACTGCAATCCTGGGGACAGGGCGTGCGCCACATTGCCGCGCAGCGCACGATTGCGGGCCGCGATGCGAACGTCGATACGCTGGTCGTGAATCTGGGCGCATCGGTGGCGCGCGTCGATCTGGCCGCATCGCTCGAGGGTCCGGGTGCACGCAGCGACATGCTCGGCCTGTATTTCGCGCAGGGCAAGCAGCACTTCGATCACAACACGCGCCAGGACCACAAGGTCCCGCACGCGACCAGCGATCTCTTGTACAAGGGTGCGCTGTACGACAAGACGCGCGCCATCTTCCGCGGCATCATCAAGGTATTCCCGAAGGCGCAGCGGACGGACGCGTATCAGACCAACCGCAACCTGCTGCTCTCGGGTGAAGCGGAAGCCACATCGCTGCCCAATCTCGAGATCGAAGCCGACGACGTGCGCTGCTCTCACGCGGCTACGGTCGGCCATCTCGATCACGAAGAGCTGTTCTACATCATGACGCGCGGCGTATCTCGTCGTGAAGCGGAGCGGCTGGTTGTGTTCGGCTTCTTTGGCGAAGTGCTGGACCGCCTGCCGATGCCGCAGGTGGTCGAAGAGCTGAGAGCGGCCATTGCCGAACGTATCGGCTAGATGGAAAGCACGTTTGTGAAGGTTGCGGTGGTCGACCAGGTGCCGCCCGGGTCGACTATGGATGTGGAGCTGGAAGACGGCACGAAGATCTGCCTGGCCAATTCGGAAGGCGAGATCTACGCGATCGCGGACCGCTGCACGCACGCCGACTTTCCGATGCACAACGGCAGCGTGCACGGCGGCGGCACCATCGAATGCGCGTGGCACGGCGCCCGCTTCGACATGAAAACCGGCCGCGCGATCCGGCTGCCGGCTATCAAGCCGATTCGCACTTTTGAGGTAAGGATCGACGGCAATGACATCTTTGTTGCAGTTGAATGACCTGGAGACGCTGCGCGAACAGTTCCCGCTGCTCGCCCAGGAGTCGAACGGCTACCCGCTCGCTTATCTCGATAACGCCGCCACATCACAGAAGCCGCAGGCGGTGCTCGATGCGGTGCATCATTTCTACACCGAAGACAACGCCAACGTGCATCGCGGTCTGTATGAGCTGTCGCGGCGCGCGACCGAGCGCTACGAGGAAGCGCGTCGCACGGCCGCGCGCTTCATCAACGCGGCCGATGCTTCCGAGGTCATTTGGGTGCGCGGCGCCACCGAAGCGATCAACCTGGTCGCGATGACGTGGGGCTGGCAGAACCTGAAGCCCGGCGATGAGATCGTCCTTTCGGTGCTCGAGCACCATTCCAACATCGTGTCGTGGCAGCTGGTTGCCCAGCGTACCGGCGCCAGGATCCGCTACATCGACATCGATGATGAAGGCCGGCTGAAGCTCGATCACTACGAGCAGCTGCTCTCCAGGCGGACCAGACTGGTGGCCATTGCGCACGTCTCGAACGCGCTCGGCACGATTCATCCCGTGCACCAAATCGTCGAACGTGCGCACGCGGTCGGCGCGAAGGTGCTGATCGACGGGGCGCAGGGCGCGCCGCACCTGAAGCTGGATGTCCAGGATCTCGGCTGCGATTTCTACGCGATCTCCGGCCACAAGATGTGCGGCCCGATGGGTGCCGGCGTGCTCTGGGCGCGGCGCGAGCTGCTGGATGAGATGCCGCCGTACCATGGCGGCGGCGAAATGATCGACCGCGTCTTCGATGACTACTCGACGTACGCGACGGTGCCGCACAAGTTCGAGGCCGGCACCCCCAACGCCGGCGGTGCTGTAGGGCTCGCCGCCGCCATGGATTACCTGAACGGCATCGGCCACGACGCGCTCTGGGCGCACGAGCAGATGCTGACCGCTTACGGTCTCGATCGCTTGAGCTCTGTTGCCGGACTGAAAATGTACGGACCGCGCAGTGTATCGGAGCGCACTGCGGTCTTCTCGTTCGTGATCGAAGGCATGCATCCGCATGACATCGCGACCGTGCTCGACACGCAAGGCATAGCGATCCGCGCAGGACACCACTGCGCCCAACCGTTGATGCGGCGGCTGGCCGTGCCGGCTACGACGCGCGCTTCGTGTTACTTGTACAACACGACTGGCGAGATCGACAGGTTGGTTGACGGGCTGGAAATGGCGAAGAGGCTGTTCTTGTAGGCGCGCTCGAGGACTTTATCGCGCGACGAGCTCCCGCTGTTTTCAACGCAGAGGAAGCCGCGACATATGGTCAACGCAATTTTCATAAAAACATTTTCGCCGACCGAGCACATTTTTTAAATGTTTCATAATCATCGACCCTGCGACCTCCTCTGCGTTGAACGAAGCAGAAGCTCGTCATTGCGTTCCCGTCCTCGAGCGCGCTGCAGATGACGAGCCCCGATCGCTCGACTCCGCCTCTGTTTTCTCTATTCCAGGAAGTCATCCTCGATCATTACAAGCGGCCGCGAAACCGCGGCACCATCGAGAACGCGGACGCAACCGTCCACATGAACAACCCCACTTGCGGCGATGAGGTCGTGCTTCGCCTCAAGCTCGATAACAGCATGATCACCGACGCGAAGTTCGAGGGTGTCGGCTGCTCGATCTCGCAGGCATCGATCTCCATGATGACCCAGCTGATCAAGGGCAAGACGCCGGCCGAAGCGGTAACGCTGACGAGACGATTCACCGAGCTGATGCACGGTGACGAAGCGGCTGCGCGCGACAAACAGCTCGGCGATTTGCGTGCGCTCGCAGGAGTCAGCAAGTTCGCGGCACGTGTGAAATGCGCGCTGCTCGGCTGGAACGCGCTCGAGGAGGCACTCAAGGACAAGGACCCACCGCCGGAGTAAACCATGCCCGCACCGAACCGCGTCGGCCGGCGCGTCGCCATCGTCGAAGGCGTAAGAACGCCATTCGCGAAATCAGGCAGCGCATACAAGGACATGACGTCCATCGATCTCGGCACGATCGCGGTGCGTGAGCTGCTCGCGCGCGCCGATCTGAATCCGTCCGAGATCGATGAAATGGTTTACGGCACCGTCGTGCACTCGGTGCTCGCGCCCAACATCGCGCGCGAGGTCGCACTCGGTGCCGGCGTGCCGCCCACTGCACCGGCCTACACGGTTGCGCGCGCCTGCGCATCGGCCAACCAGGCGATCACCTCCGCCGCCGAAACCATTGCCATTGGCTACGCCGACACGATCATCGCGGGCGGCGCCGAGTCGCTGACCGACATCCCGATCCTTTTCTCCAGGCCACTGCGCGACACGCTCGTCACGGCGTCGAAAGCAAAAACCGCGACCCGGAAGCTTGCCGCGCTAACCCGCATACGCCCCGCGCATCTTGCTCCCGTCACACCGGCCATTGCCGAGCCTTCCACCGGCGAGACCATGGGGCAGAGCGCCGAGCGCATGGCAAAGGAAAACCACATTTCGCGCGAGGCGCAGGATCGCTGGGCGCTGCGCTCGCACCAGCTGGCCGCCGCCGGCACCAATGACGGACGGCTCCTCGAAGACATTGTCCCCGTGTATGTGCCGCCGAAATACGAACAGCATCTCGCCAGCGACAATGGCGTTCGCGCCGACACGACCTACGAGAAGCTCGCCGCCCTGCCACCTGTCTTCGATCGCAAGTATGGCAGCGTCACCGCAGGTAACGCGTCGCCGTTGACCGATGGCGCGTCTGCCGTCCTGTTGATGAGCGAGGAAAAGGCGAGATCCCTGGGCTTCGAGCCGCTCGGCTATATCCGCAGCTGGGCGTATTCCGCGCTTGCGCCCTCCGCGCAGCTGTTGCAGGGTCCCGCCTACGCGGCGCCGGTCGCCCTCGACCGCGCCGGCCTGACCATGCAGGACATCGACCTCATGGAGATGCACGAGGCATTTGCCGCCCAGGTGCTGTCCAACCTCCAGGCGTTGGACTCGGCTGCGTTCGCGCAGAAAGAGCTGGGCCGGAGCAGCAGGGTCGGCTTGCCTGACGAAAGCCGCATCAACGTCATGGGCGGCAGCCTCGCCATCGGCCACCCGTTCGGCGCCACCGGCGGCCGTCTGACGACGACGCTGCTGCGCGAGCTGCGTCGCCGCGGCCAGAACCTCGGGCTGCTGACCGTGTGCGCGGCTGGCGCTATGGGGTTCGCGATGGTTGTCGAGCGTGCATAATACCCAATTACCGGTTCATTTAGCTTCAGGCCGGCAATTGCAAAACCGTTGCACCAAAAGCTAGCCGCACCTAAGTTCGATCCAGACGCAAAGGGTCCTACACTCCCCAGGGCCTTCCATTTATTTGCTCGGAGCACCGTGGCACATCAGATCCCAGCCAACCGGCGGGCCATCCGGCACGCGCGGATCTCAGCCTTCTTGCTGACTGATCTTATGACAAACCTGAAAGCCAGATCTGCTTTATTCGGCGCATTCCTCCTTTTGCTGTCGGGCTGCGGCGACAGTGGTCTGTTCAGTCCGAACACGCGGGGCCCGACGCGTCTTTCGCTGCGGCCATACTTCAGCGTGGTAAACGGCTCATCGAGCGCGGCCGACATCAACCGGATCCGGCTGACGATTCGTGAGCGGCCGGCGCTGACGCTGATCAAACAGGAGATTGTCGACGTCGCCACGACGGACAACTCGTGGAATGTCGATCTCGAGGTGCCGCCGAACAGCGAACTCCAGATTGTGATCGAATTGATCAACGTCGGACCCACGGGCGAGAGAGTTGATTTCAGCGGCATTGTCGAAGTCAGCGTTACGACGGGCCCGCAGCCGCCGACTCCGCCGGTGCCGGTGTTTCCGGGCGGCCCCGAAAATCTCGCGATCACGAATGTCGTCATAGCGCCGCGCGACCAGGATCTGCTGGAAGGCGATGTGGTGGATCTGAACGCGACCGCAACGGGTGGACC
>JBQTID010000069.1:0-4214 GCA_052389275.1 Gemmatimonadota bacterium
ATCTGGACATACGCGCTAATCGTGTTCGGTGGCATTGTGCGCATCACCGAATCGGGGATGGGCTGCGGCGACGATTGGCCGAAATGCAACGGCAGCTGGATGCCGCCGATGACGATCGAGACACTGATCGAGTATACGCATCGGCTGCTGGGCGTGAGCATCGGCCTGGTGCTGATCGGCGTGTTCGTTTACGCGCTGCTGCATCGGCGCGAGCCGGGCTTTGGCGGCAAGGGTGGCCTGCTGCGCTACGCCGGCGCCGTTCTGTTGCTCGTGGTCGTGCAAGGATTGCTCGGAGCCGTGACGGTTTGGCTGGAGATTCCGCCGTCGGTCGTAGTGGTTCACTTCACGACCGCGCTGATCATCATGGCGATTCTGCTGGCCGCCACGGTGCGAGGCCACGCGCTGATGAGCTCCAACAGCACATCGGTCGCGGCAACCATCGCGCGCCCCGATGCGCGAGCCGCAATCACGGCGCTCGTGCTCGGCTTCATGGTCGTCGTCTTCGGTGCCATGGTTGCAAACCACACGGGCGCACCGCAGGCATGCCAGGGATTTCCACTGTGCAACGGCTCGGCGCTGCCGAGGGGTGGCTGGCAAGTTCACATGCACTGGACGCACAGGCTGCTCGCGTTCGGAACCTTCTTCTATGTTCTCCATCAAGCGCATCGCGCATTTCGCCGTCGCAGCGCAGCCAGTATTCGCGTGAGCGCGGCTGCCGCTGCAATTGCGATCACGTTGCAGCTGGCGGTCGCCGCCGGACTGGTCCTGATGCATCTGCCGCGTGAGCTGCAGGCGCTGCACCTCGCTGTGGGCGCGGCCGTGTGGGCAGCGCTGGTCATCTGGGCGGCTCTGGCCACGGAGCAAAAACGGATGGCCGCTGCACTTTCGTCTTGACCCTGCCGAGATCGTTCTTTAAGCTAACGCACTTTTTTCCGGTGGTCGCTCAGCCAAAGAAGGGCGCTTGCGGCCACAGGCCGCGCGCAGATTACTCAGATGCGCTCCTAGAGAAGAGAGGAAATGGTTCTCAGCCGCAAAGGCGCACGACGTGCGTTCCTGACGACAGCTTCGCTCCTTTTGCTCTCGGGGTGTGTGGGCGGTGATTATCCGCAAACCACCTTCGAGCCGGTCAGCGAGTTCGGACGACTTCTCAATTCACTGTTCGCGAATACGTTCTGGTGGACGATCGGCATTCTGGTGCTGGTCGAGGTGCTGCTGCTCGTATTCGTGTTTCGCTATCGCGAGCAGCCGCAAACGCCCAAGCCCAAACAAATTCACGGACACACCGGTCTCGAGATCACGTGGACCTTGATTCCCGCCGTGATCGTGCTGTTCATCGTCGTGCCGACCGTGCGCGGCATTTTCACGACCCAGGCAAAAGCAAGCGAGGCCGCGCTGGTCGTCGAAGTGATCGGACATCAGTGGTGGTGGGAGTTTCGCTATCCGCAGCTGGGTGTGATTACCGCGAACGAGCTGGTGCTGCCGGCCAATCGCGACGTCGCTCTGCGCATGCACTCGGCGGACGTGGTGCACAGCTTCTGGATACCGCGCATCGGCGGCAAGCGTGACGTGAATCCCCAGCCGCGACCCACTCAGGAAGAACGCGCACGCGTGAATCATCTCACGTTCAACGTGCAGGTGCCGGGTTATTATCTCGGGCAATGCGCGGAATTCTGCGGCGAGTCGCACGGGCTGATGCGCACCGCGGCGCTCGTGCTGTCTGAAGCCGACTTCGCGACCTGGGTCACGAGCATGGGCGGCGCGTCGCTTGAACCAAGCCGCGACACGCTTACAGTCGCCGACACATTGAAACCTGTGCCGGGGCCGCCGGTCGTGACTGCGCAGACACGGCAGGCTGCCGTCAATCCGCTGGCGCCAACGGGTGCGCCGGCTCCCGGCCGCGGCGTGCCACAGAGTGACGGGCCGGTGCCGCCGGGCAGCCTGCAGCAGGCTTTGATGTTTCCCGGGCAGCCTTCACTCGAACAGCGCGGCCAGGAGCTGTTTACAACCCGCGCATGTGTTGCGTGTCATACGATCAGCGCCACCAACGCAAAGGGCACACTCGGCCCGAACCTGACGCGCTTCGGGATGCGCCGCTATGTCGGCGCGGGCACGGCGCCCGCCACGCAGCAAAACGTCGAACGCTGGATACAGCGACCGCAGGACCTGAAGCCGGGCGCATTGATGCCCGGCGCGCAGGAGGGCGCGGCCGGCATGCCGGCGACCGGCTTGACGCGTGAAGAGGTCCGGGCTGTCGCGGCGTATTTGAAAAGTTTGAAATAGGGATATGGCAACAGTAGAAGCTACAATCCATCACGGCCACGCAGCTATTGCGCCCAAACGCAAGAACGTGTTGATCGATTATCTGACTACGGTCGACCACAAGAAGATCGGCATCCTGTACGGCGTCACGTCGCTGATCTTCATGCTGGTCGGCGGTCTCGAAGCGTTGCTGATCCGCATTCAGCTGGCCAAGCCGGACAACACCTTCCTGAGTGCGGAGACGTACAATCAGGTATTCACGATGCACGGCACGACCATGGTCTTCATGGTCGGCATGCCGATCGCGGTCGCGCTGTTCAATTACATCGTGCCCTTGCAGATCGGCGCGCGCGACGTCGCGTTTCCGCGGCTGAACGCGCTCTCGTACTGGGTTTTCCTGTTCGCCGCGCTATTCATGAACGCGAGCTGGTTCTTCGGCGCGGCGCCGAACGGCGGCTGGTTCGGCTACGCGAATCTGACGTCGCGGCAGTTCTCGCCCGGATTGAACATCGACTTCTGGGTGCTGGGACTCCAGGCCATGGGCGCTGCGTCCATCATGGGCGGCGTCAACTTCATCACCACGATCATCAATTTGCGCGCGCCCGGGATGAAGCTGATGCGCATGGGGCTGTTCACCTGGATGGCGCTCATCACCAGCTTCCTGCTGGTCACGGCGCTGCCAGTCTTTGCGGTCGCGCTGTTCGAGCTGACTTTCGATCGGTCGTGGGGCACGAACTTCTTCAACACCGGCGCAGGCGGCGATCCGATTCTGTGGCAGCACCTCTTCTGGATGTTCGGCCACCCCGAAGTCTACATCCTGATTCTGCCAGGCTTCGGCATCGTGTCCGAGATCATTCCGACCTTCTCGCGCAAGCCGCTGTTCGGTTACGCGGTCATGGTGTATTCCGCCGCGCTGATCGCGCTGATCGGCTGGGGCGTATGGTCGCATCACATGTTCGCGACCGGACTCGGCCCGATCGCGGACGCGTTCTTCACGATCTCGACCATGATCATCGCGATCCCGACCGGCGTGAAGATCTTCAACTGGATGGCGACGATGTTCGGCGGCAAGATCCAGTTCACGACCGCCATGCTGTTCGCCATTTCCATGGTTGCGACCTTCACGATCGGCGGCGTTTCCGGGATGATGCACGCGACGTCGCCGCACAATCTTCAGCAGACCGACACGTACTTCGTGGTCGCGCACTTCCACTATGTGCTGATCGGCGGCATGATCAGCGCCGTGTTCGCGGGCATCTTCTATTGGTTCCCGAAGGTCACCGGCCGCATGATGAACGAGCTGCTCGGCAAGGCGTTCTTCTGGACCTTCCTGGTCGGCTGGAATCTGACTTTCATGCCCATGCATTGGACCGGACTGCTGGGCATGCCGCGGCGCGTGTTCACGTATTCAGCCGAGCTGGGTGTCGAAACCTTGAACTTGATGTCGACGGTCGGCGGCGGCATCCAGGCAGTTGGTATTCTGCTGCTGATCGTCAACGTGCTGTACAGCCTGAAGCGTGGACCAAAGGCACCGAACAATCCGTGGAACGCGCCGACGCTCGAGTGGGCGACGACATCGCCGCCGGCCGAATACAACTTCGCGCGCATCCCGACCGTGCATTCACGTGAGCCGCTGTGGCTCGAGCGCGAGCAGGTCGAAGCCGCCGCGTTCGGCACGCCGGAGCCGATGCACATGCCGCCGCCGTCATGGTGGCCGATCTTCACTGCCTTCGGGATCATGCTCACGTTCGGGCTGTTCCTGGCGCCGTTCTGGTGGGCGCCGCTGATCGGGCTGGCGGTGACGGCGATTGGAGTTATTAACTGGGCTTATGAACCTGTTCATTGAAGACGGACGTTCACGTTCACGTTCACGTGTACGTGTACGCTCAGCGCTCTCGCCTCAGTTCAGCGGTTCCGTAAGTCCGTACACGTCAACGTGAACGTGAACGTGAACG
>JBQTID010000070.1:0-15891 GCA_052389275.1 Gemmatimonadota bacterium
TGTGCAGTCTGCTTAACATTCCTTAAATATCTTGTAATTCAGTCTTTTCGGCACTTTTTTCATTGATGTACCGTCCCTAGAAAGTCGGAATGGAACCTGCTCCTATCCGGGGCCACGAACCCTTCTCCCTCAAACCGCGACGCGCAGAAGCATCTAACGGTCACCCCGAAAGGGTTCGGCACAGGAGCGATCATGAAGTTCGGCAGCCAACAGCAAGCCAAGCAGACCCAGCCGCACCGGTTCGCGGGCGTTGATGATAGCGGCCTCGTCGCCCAGTTCCTGGCAGGCGAGAAGCGTGCGTTCGACGAGCTTGTCGACCGTTACAGCATGCGTTTATTGAACTTCGTGCATCGCACTATTGGCGATCGCGAGCGCGCCGCGGATCTCGTGCAGGAGACCTTTATTCGCGTTTATCGTCACCTGCACCGGTTCGACCAGTCGAAGAAGTTTTCGACCTGGGCATACACCATTGCGGGCAACCTGGCGAAGAACGAGTTGCGCAACCGCTCGCGCAATCCGCTCGTGCTGTTCCAGACGATCAAGAAGAATTGGGATGCCGATCACCGGCCGCTCGAGTGGGAAGACAATACCTATCGTCCGGACGATTTGTATCGCAAGCGGCACCTGAAGGAAACCATTGACCGGGCGGTCGAGCAACTGCCGGAGCATCATCGCGTCGTCTTTGTCTTGCGTGAGATGGAAGGCAAAACGTATGAAGAGATTTCCGAGATTACAGGCGTAAATCTCGGGACCGTGAAAAGCCGGCTGAATCGTGCGCGCAACAATTTCGCGCAAGTCATCGCGCCGATGCTGGACTAGGCATTCATAACCGTTCACTTTTCCTGGATGGACAAGGAACGGGTCAAGACGCGCCGGGAGCGGCGTCAGCAGTTCTTGCGGACGCTCTATGACGAGATCGATGGCAGCGTCAGCGAATTCGTAGACGGCCTCGAGATCGGCGCCCGGGTTGGGGCGGACCCAGATGAGACTCGCCGCATTATTGCGTACCTGGAAGAGAAGGGTCAGATCAAGGTAGACGATCACAAGGCCGGGATCGTGCGGATCACTGCCGCTGGCGTAGATGCTGTAGAGACAGAGTAAAAGCCGGTATGGCACACGACCTGCACCTTCATTCGTCAGACGCGCTCGGCCACCTACCTTAAGTGGTCCCCAAGCCACGTTGATAGCCGGACACGTCAAGGGCAGCCGCTCACCAGCGAGGCTGCCCTTTTCCTTGCTACCATATAAGATCCGGGAACAACCAAACCGTGCAGACGTACCAAACGCGACCCGTTCGAGGAGTCGGCAGTGCTCAACTGCAAGGAAGTTCTGGCGCGGCATTCTGAATACATCGATGGTGAGATGACGCCGGCGGACGCGGAACGTTGGCGTGCGCACGTCGCGGCGTGTCCGTTGTGTGCGCGCTACGATCGCGTGCTTCGCAGGGGCATCAGTCTGGTCAGCTCGATCAACGAACTCGAGCCAGGTCCCGAATTCCTTACGCATTTGCGTTTCCGCCTTGGCGACGAACAAAACCGCATGACCATGCGTCTGGTCAGCAACGGCGCGGCGGCCGGCGTCAGTATCGCGGCTGTGCTCGCGCTCATCGTCTGGGTGCCGTTGATGCTGATGAGCGGCGGCCGGAATGTAAGCACGGTACGCGTGAACGCGCTGGAAAGCGGGATCGAATCCGCTGAGATCGCGTGGCACGGCGATGTCGCGGTACGCAACCGCGCATCCCATCTGACACTTTCCGCTCCGCCGGCCGCATTTGCGCCGACTCATTCAACCGTGTGGCTCGCGAGCCTCAGCGCGCGCTGACCAATGCCGCTAACCAGCCCCGATGCGCTGGCGCGCTTACTCGATAGCGGCAAGCGTGGCGGCATTTTCTTCCTGTTCGGTGAAGAAGAGCATTTGAAGGAAGAAACCGCGGCCGCGATCGTGGCTGCGCATTTGGATCCCGCCACCCGCGATTTCAATTACGATCAGCTGCGCGGTGGTGACCTGTCACCCGAAACGCTCGCGTCGGTCAGCGCTACACCACCCATGATGGCGGAATGGCGCGTTGTCCTAGTACGCGATGCGCAGGCGCTGGCAGCCGGCGCGCGCACGCGTGCCGTGCTCGAGGATTTGCTCGCACAGAAAATCCCGGGATTGGCGCTGGTCCTGGTAGCAACGCTGCCTGAAAAGGCCAAGGCACAGATCTATGAAAAGCTGAAGAAGGAAGCGACCGCGATTGCATTTCCGCCGCTGAACCCCGCCGATGTACCTGGCTGGCTGGTGTCGCGAGCGCTGGCTGAGGGTTACGAGCTGAAAGTCGATGCGGCGCGCACGCTGGCCGGCGCGATTGGAGTGGAGTTGGGTATTCTCGTACAGGAGCTGCGCAAGCTCTACGGTTTCGTGCAGCCACGTAAGCGTATCACGGTCGAGGACGTACGCACCGCGGTCGGCGGCATTCCACGTCAGAATCGCTGGGAATGGTTCGACCTGCTTGGTGACAGGCGCTTCCCGGAAGCGCGCGACGCGTTGCCGGTGCTGCTCGACAGCGGCGAAACTGGGGTCGGCCTGATCATCGGCATCGGCACGCATTTTCTGCGGCTTGCCATTCTTGCGAGCGGTGGTGAGCGCGCCCTCGAGAACGCTTTGCCGCCACATCAGAAATGGCTGGCTGGCCGACTCGCGCGGCAGGCAAAGAAATGGCGCGCACAGGAGCTCGATGATGCACTGGATGATTTGCTACGCGCCGATCGTTTGCTGAAGTCTAGTAACCTCGGCGATCACGCCGTGCTCGAAGAATTCATCCTCAGAATCCAGGCGCGCGCGAACACCAATTAGCTTGTTTTCTACAGCGCGTTTGCATTACGTTTAATGCAATGAGCAATGCCTTCACTCCCCCGCGCCAGCAGTATCAGGCATGGGTCGAAGAGCAAATCGAAGAATACAAAACCGCACTCACGCGTGATGAGCTGCTCGACCTCGCGGAGCAGGCGGTGCAGGACCTGTTCACGTCGCCGGACGGTCAGTACCCGCTGACCGAGATGCTTTTGTGCGACGCCGTCGACACGCTGCTCTTCCAGCGTCTCAATCTTCCGGACTACAAGCGGTGGCTCAAGACGTGTCGTTCTGACACGCCGATGCGTCCTGGAACTGAGACACCCGAACCCATCCGCGCCGCCGGCTGATACACGTAACATCCTCGCTAGCAATAACTTAGACTTCTTGCCCGAATCGGTATGCAAGCTGCCTTCTGGTGGTGCGCACGCGCGCTGAAGCGCGTCCGAACAATCCCGGAGACAGGATGGACTACACGGTCGAGCAGGCCAATACGGAAGGCGATGACCCTCGCAATCCGCCGGGCATCGTTATTCTCGATCGCTGGGAGGAGCCGAGACGGCCGGTCATTTCGGCGTTCATCTGGGGCGGCAAGATAAGGCCGGTGCCAGCCATTCCGTACGGCCGCGCTATAGGTTGAGGCATCGAGGCGTGAAGCTTGAAGCCCGCAGATTTCGATCTGCGGGTTTTCTTTATGGTATGCGGACATGAAACGGATTGCCGTAGTTGGTGGCGGCGCGGCCGGCCTGGCGGCGGCATGGCGGCTCGCTTCGTCGGGTGTGGAAGTTACGGTCTTCGAACGCGCGCAGCTGATCGGCGGTCGCGCGCGCAGCGAGCAGCTCGACGGTTGCATATCCGATGCGGGTGCGCAGTTGTTCGGTTCGGGTTTTTCAGCGCTGTTTCGCATTGCCCGAGAAGTCGGAGCGGAATCGCTGTTGGTGCGCTCACCCGGTCGCGACGCGCTCTATCGGGATGGCCGCATTCATCCGATCGCATACGGATCGGTCAGGAGCATGATCACATCGACGGCGCTGCCTGCCTCGTTGAAGTTCAAGCTGGGCGCGCGTTACGTGCCGTTTTTGTTGCGGCACGCGAGACAACTGAATGCGAGCAATCCGCTGGCCGCGGGTGGTGACGCACTCGACAACGAATCGGTGGCCGACTGGGGAGCGCGCGAGCTGGGCTCCGATTTCGTGGAGCTGCTAGCGGCTCCATTGCTTGGTGCGTACTACGGCAGCACGCCGGAACGAACCGGCGCGGCATTGTATCACGCGCTCGCTCGGGCGGGACTCGAGGTGAGCGTTTATGCCGTGCGCGGCGGCACCGGTGAGTTGATGCGCGCGCTAGCAAATGCCACGGCCGAGCGCGGCGCGGTAGTGCGCACCGGCATGGAGGTCACGCGCGTCGTCGCATCAGATAAACGCGTGCGCATCGAGCTTGGTGAAGCGTCAGAAGAATTCGAAGGTGCTGTAATCGCGGTGCCGGCACCCGACGCACTGCGCCTGGTGCAACTGCCCGCGGCGATAAGCGTGTGGCTGGAAAAAGTAGAGTTCACGCCGGCCGCGGTGCTGGCAGTTGTCCTCGAAGAATCGTTCGATGCGGATTTCTTCGGGCTCTCATTGCTACGCACGCAACCTGAAGTCAGTGATCTGGTGGCAGTATGCGTACAAGCGAGGAAAGCGCCCGGCCTGGTACCGGCCAATCGAGCGCTGTTGACATGCCTGGGCTCGCCGGCCGCAGGTCCGTCACTAGTCGAGAATCCCGAGGCGGCAATCGAGCGCATGCTCGCCGCGTTGGAGCATATTTTCCCGGGCACGCGGCAGAAGGCTGTGAAAGTAAAGCTGTATCGGCACGCTGCGGGCTATCCGGTATTCTATCCCGGTTATCTGAAGCATCTGCGCCGTTATCCCGTCGACGCACTGCCAGCCGACATTCAGCTCGCGGGAGACTATCTGGTTGCGCCGACCATAGAAGGTGCGCTGCGCAGCGGTGAACGCGCAGCCCGCGCAATTACAGGTTAACTACAGGCGCGCGCCTGGTCGGAATCAATGACGACGACGGTCTCGCATGCCTTGTCGTGCAATCCCTGCCGGTTGCGATCCCACAGGATTTGCGCGAAGCCGAGCATGCCTACCGACAGGGAAGCGGCGTAGCCGCCGAAACGCTCGAACGAGATCCACCATCCCATCGGCTTGCCATCGAGCCGCAATACGCGCACGCCGGCAATTCGTTTGCCGGGCGTCTGCCCGCGCCAGAGAGCGAGGAATGCCGTGAAGAATACGGCGGACCAGCCGAAGCCGACGCCGAGATCATCCGCGGCGGCGGCGATGAAGCTGCGAATGCCGCGTTTCTCGCGCGCCTCCTCGAGTTCCCGATTGAGGGAATCGCGCTGCGCACGGTATCGGCTAACGTCACGTTCGAGTTTCTTGATGGTTGAGTCCGGATTCGCCACAGGCCGTGGGCCCGCAACGGCAAGCAGCGCCGCATCGATTGCGCGAATGTCACTCGAGTCCGCTTCATCATCGTCAAGTAGCTTAAGCAGCTCGTCGCGCATCTCGTACAACCGATCTACCGATGCGCCGGACTGCTTTGTGGTACTGAAGATCTCTTTCGCAGCTGCGCCGACCGCGCTGGAGTCTCGAGCGCGGGTAACCGTGAACAGCGATCCGGCGAGCGCCGGCACATCTCTCGCCGAAATGTCCAGGTCAACGTCTTCGCTATCTTCATCCCCGGCTGTCGTGCGCGCGGGTTCCTCCTCCGTGTCGCGGCTCAAACGATCAGTGGCGGTGTCCCACACGTTCAGTATTACGACGAACAGGACGATCGCACCCGCCAGCCGCAGCCCGTTTCGAACTGACTTCCCGATGAGACCCTCACGCGGCTTCGGCGCGGACGCGCGCAACAGCAGGAATCCCGCCGCAATACCCAGGAATACGCCGCCGGCTTTTACGAGGACGGCGACCAGGATGAGGTCGCTGGCCATCGCGAATGCACGACGGCTGGGCGAGGCAAGGGGAAGCCCGAGAATTTCATTTGCAACTTTGAAATGCTCGGGCGTGATGATGCGTTTGGGTGCGGACACGGCTGGAAATTATGTGATAAGTGCGATTAGTGCGAGAGATGCGATCGCACTCATCGCACTTATCGCCGCGTCTTTAGCTCGATCGTCCGAAGCTGTCCCTTCCGCGAAATCTCGAGCTTCACGGCCTCCGGATTCGCGGCCACAATCGCACGCAGGTCGGAGACTCTCTGCACGGTGCGATCCTTGGCTTTCAGGATGACGTCGCCGGGTTGGAGACCTGCGCGGTCTGCCGGAGTTTCAGGCACTACGCGCAGCGTGAGCAAGCCGCGTTGGCCGTTGAAATACTCAGCGAGCGCCGGATCCATCTCGCTGAACTCGGCACCGCCGATGGCGCGACCGCCGAGCTCGAAACTCTGGAAGATGGCGCCGGGGCTGAGCTCGCCATGATATTCGAAACCTCGCGGCATATCGCGGAAGAAACGCAGCATGCTCGAATCGCGCTTCAGAAACAGTGAGTCGGGGCGCACCGAGTACGGCACGAATCGCCAAATACTGCGGCCAGCCGAATCCGGCCCGCTCACAATCCGGCGCTCAAAGGTATTGCCGTAACCCGCAGGTCGTGCTTCCGCGACGATCGTAACGTCACGCTCTTTGCCTTCGCGCCTGATGCGGAGCTCGACCGTATCGCCGATCGCGAGCGGACCGAAATTCGCATCAAATGGGGGCATGCCGTTCGTGCTAATGATTTCGTCGCCAACTTTCACGCCGGCTTTTTCCGCCGGTGAATTTTTTGCGACGCTGTGAACGGTGACACTCTGTTTGAGCTTCGTGCCGTTGCTGTCCTGCTGGAAAGTGTTTAAGCTCAGACCTAAATATGCCGAAGGTGCCTTGTCTCTTTCAAAGACAATGCGGCCTTGCTTGCGCGTCACCTGAGCATCCGCGCTACCCGCGCCCACTATCGTTATCGCTATCGCTACCGCTGTCGCTATCGCTTTCATACTACTCCACTCAGTACCAGGTTTGACCGGACGCGGCGAGCTGTCGCAGCGTCGCGTCGCGTTGAGCTACCGCCGTAAGGTGATAGCCGTTGATGATCGGATCCGCGGGCGACTGGCCAAGCGCAGTGCGTGTGGTAGCAACAATGCTCTCGAGAGCTGCCAGCCGCGCCTGTGGGTCCGCCGGATCTGCACGGCCGCTGAGATCCGTGTAGCGGCTCAGCGCGGTGAGGTACGCGTTTTCCGCAGCGCGCAGGCGTGCAACCGCTGCTTCCGCTGTGGTTACCGGAATCGGCGCAGGCGCCGTCGCAACGACGACATGCTGGCGGCGCATGACCAGCGCTCCGACTATCGAGCCAAGCACGAAGATCACGAACACCGCCGCGATCCGCAGAATCTCCGCGCGCCAGCTCCTCTTGCGCATCAATCCTTCGCGGCCGAGACGTTGCTCGAGTGTAATCCATGCGGCGATCGGAGGCTCCGGATCGGGCAGCATACGCAGCGCCGCCGCATCCGCGCGCAATCCCTCCAGCTCCGTGCGACACGTCTCGCAGATGTCGAGGTGGCCGGCTTCAGTCGGATCCGGCGACTCGTCCACCAGGCGCGCCAGGGTTTCCAGTGTCAGGTGTGACATAGTTGATCTCTAATCACAGGTCGAAGCAGCTCACGCATGCGCGCGCGAGCCTTGAATAATTGACTCTTCGAAGTGCCGGCAGTCACGCCGAGAAACTCCGCGATGTCTTCGTGCGTGTAGCCTTCTATATCGTGTAGAACGAGCACTTGGCGCATGCGCTCCGGCAGCGACTTCAGCGCCGCCTCGAGCTTCATGCGCAGCAAAGCATCCTCGCTTACTGCACGGAGCGGAATCGTTTCGTCGAGCGGCGCCTCACGAACGACTCGGCGATCGCGCCAGCGGCGGCCATGCAATGCGCTGTTCACGGCAATGCGGTGCAGCCAGGTCGTGAAGCGCGCTTCGCCGCGGAAGTTGCCAAGCGCGCGGAATATTCTGACCCACGCTTCCTGGGCCCAATCCTCGGCGAGGGCGTCGTCACCCGCGACCCGTTTTACGATCGCGTACACGCGCGGCGAGTAAAGCCGATACAGCTCGCGAATCGCGCGAGGCTCGCCCGCCTGGGCCTGTTGAATCAGCTCGGACTCGGTCATGCCTATTTAAGACCCCGCGCGGGGAGGGAAGGGTTGCCTGGGGACCGCTTGGACCGCCTGGATCGCCAAGACCGCCTGGATCGCCCCATCTTGAGAAATGGTCGCCTATCTCGAATGTACCCGCTGCGGGACTCACTACCCGAGCGAACAGCTGTGGGGCCTGTCCCCCTGCTGCAACAAGCCGCTGTATCCGCGCTACGACCTGAAAGCACTGCGGCTGACGCCCAACATGCTGGTCGGCCGCGAGCCGACGCTTTGGCGCTACGCGGAGCTGCTGCCCGTTCGCGACCCGAAATACCGCATCAGCCTGGGTGAGGGGTTCACTCCATTGATCGAGACCCCAAGCCTCGCAAGTCAGCTTGGCCTGAAACGACTCTGGATCAAGGACGAAGGGCAGAATCCCACCGGCAGCTTCAAGGCGCGGGGGCTCGCTCTGGCAATTGCGCGCGCGCTCGAGCTCGGCGTACAGGAAGTCGCGATACCGTCGGCAGGCAACGCGGGTTCCGCGGCCGCGGCATACGCAGCCGCGGCCGGCATTCCGGCGCACATTGTCGTACCGGATGACACGCCGCGTCCGATCATTGAAGAAATGCGCGCACTCGGCGCGGACATACAGTTGATTCGAGGCTTGATCACCGATGCCGCGGCGCGCGTTGCCGCTGGTGTAAAAGATCACGGCTGGTTCGATCTCTCCACATTGAAAGAGCCGTATCGCGTCGAAGGCAAGAAGACGATGGGATACGAGCTGTTCGAGCAGCTCGGCGGGCGCTTGCCGGATGCGATCGTGTATCCGACCGGTGGTGGCACCGGTTTGGTCGGCATGTGGAAAGCGTTCGCGGAAATGGAAGAGCTCGGCTGGATTGGACGACGTCGTCCAAGGATGATTTCCGTGCAGGCCGAGGGTTGTGCGCCCGTCGTACGCGCGTGGGAGCATAACCTGAATGCAGCGGAGCCGTGGGCGAATGCGTTCACCTACGCGTCGGGATTGCGCGTGCCGAGTGCAGTGGGAGATTTTCTAATCCTCGCCGGCATACGCGAATCGAGCGGCGCAGCCATTGCCGTCAGCGATGAGCAGATGGCAGCAGCCGTGCGATTGGTTGGCAGATTCACCGGCATTTTTGCGGCACCGGAAGGCGGCGCGACTGCGGCGGCGATTCCGCTGTTGCTGGAGCGAGGCTGGCTTGATGCGGAAGAGGAGACCGTTCTGTTCAATACCGGCAGCGGTTTGAAGTACGTAACGCCATGAGCGCACACTACATCGTCAGACGATTTGGTTTCAGACCGACGCGAGGCTGGGTTGCGTTGTCCATCATCGTGGCGCTACTCGCGGCCGGCTCGTTCTGGATCGGCCCATTCCGGCCGCGTCCGCCGGAGCTGAAGCTGCTTGCCTTGAGTGGCGACGGTCGGTTTCGCGAGTTCGTCGGCATTCCCTCCGCATGGGCCGACACACTTTCGCCGGCCAGCGAAGCAACCGCGCGCTTTCCGCTCATTCTGGCCGTTCACAACGCAGGCTCGCGCGTTGCACGTCCGACCGAGCTCGCGCTCAGTCTGCCATCACGTTTTCGCGTCACCGATTCGCGTGGCGTGCCGCTGCCATCGTCGACCGTGATCGGCAATCCGCTCGTGCGCTACGAGCTGCCGATTGAAACCGGCGCGATAGAACCAGGGCAATTGCCGACCATGATCGCTGGTGGTGACACCTTGTGGCTCGAAGCGATTGTGCCATCGATTTATTGCACGGCATTGTCCGACTCCGTGCCGGAATTCGTGAGCGCGCCGCCGCAGAATCCCAATCTCATGGCGCGGGTGCGCATCTTCTACTCGTTCAGTGGCGGCACGCGCCAGCGCCAAACCGGCCTGCTAACCGTGCAAGTCGATCCGAATCTGGTCGAGCGGGCGCCCGCACCACGGCCGCCGATCTTCGAGACGCAGGTGATCGAGCCCGAAGCGCCGCGGCCGCCACTCAGCGCACTGATTCAGATAGGTTCGCGCATCACATGGTGCGGTGATCCCGGCCAACCCGTCGAGATTCACAGTGCGCTTTGGGAAACGCCTGAGGGTGGCCGCTTCATCGTCCTTTATCACGGTGGCGTGCCACGCAAGCATTTGTTCGACCTGAATCGCGACAGCATCATTGAATTGGAGATGTGGGATCAGGATGGCGACGGCAAATTCGAGTCCCGCCGCGTCGCTCGCATGGCGATTCCCGCGTTTCTGATGCCGTACCCGAAACCGGAGGCGGCCATTGCGCTAGTCGACCCAACCCTGATGCAGCTGGACTCGATGGCGAACACGCCCGCATGGCTGCGCATCTTCTTCGACATCAACGCAGGCCCACTCCGCTTCAGCACCCGCGCCCGACCCGCGCCCGCACCCGCGACCGCGCCCGCGCCCGCGCCCGCACCCGCGACCGCGACCGCGCCCGCGACCGCGGAATGGTTGGGGCTGTTCCACAATAGCGCGGCTGGCCCACTGCGCTTCTACCGCGCGCAACGCGGTGAAGAAATTCCGCTACCGCCGCGACCGCAGCCGCGCCCGCAGCCGGAGGGCCCGAAGCTGCTTGGTGTACCGGTCGATTCGATCAGGCGATAGCGCGTGTGCGGAACGGTTGTTGCCACAAAGCAACAGCGGACAGAAATAGCCGATAGCGAGCGAAAGTGAAATGACGAAAGCACAGCGCGATCATCTCGAACAACGACTGCTGAAGGAAAGGCAGCGCGCGGTCAAAGCCGTTCGCCAGCTCGAAGACAACGGCTCGTCGCAGGACGACGATGGCGATCTGACTAACTATCCCTTCCATCTTGCCGATGAAGGAACCGACACGATCGAGCAGGAGCAGAGTTTTCTTTTGCGCAGTCAGGAAGGGCGCCTGCTGTACGAGATCGACGACGCGTTGCGCACGCTGTACAAGACCCCCGAAGAGTTCGGCAAATGTATGACATGTAATGAACCGATAGCATACGATCGGCTGGAAATTGTGCCATGGACGAAATACTGCCTGGATCATCAGGCGATGCAGGAGAATACAGCCGCCTAGTATTTCATGCGCGTGAAATCACACGCTTCTAAAGTCGGTTTCTACTACTTCGACGCCGTTCTCGAGGGTTCGAAGATTGTAGTCACCAAACAAGTTCGGTGCTTCGGACTTGAGCAATTCCAACAATTTCAGCGCCAGCACCCTGATCTCAGTATCCGCGCCCTCGCCACCTCTCAGCTCAATGAAGTGACGCCATGCGCGGGCATTACCGGTCACGACAATCTTGGTCTCGGCTGCATTGGGTAACAGACTCCGCGCGGTCTGACGAGCGCGTTTGCGGCGCAACGTGGCGGAGGGCTCGTCGCGCACCTGCTGCTCGATGCTAGCCAGCAGCGCGCGATAATCGTCGACGGCCCGCTCACAGCTTTTGCGAAAGATTTCGAACGCTTCGCCCTCGGCCGCGATCTCGGGTGGCAGTACGAATGCCACGTCGGACTCGTCCACGTAGCGCTGACTCAGCTGCGAATACGAGAAGTGGCGGTGGCGCACCAGCTCGTGCGTCAGCGCACGGCTGACGCCTTCAATGAGAACCGTCCAGACGGCGTGCTCGCGCACGCTGCCATGGCGGGTCCTCAGAATATTGGCAAGATACTCGCTGTTGGTGGTGCGCCCCGGAATGAGCTTGTGGCCGCCCTCGAAGCCGGCGTCCGGCCCGAAGCTGAGGTAGCATAGGCGGCCGGCGAATTCGGCGACGGTTTGCGATGGAATCTCGGTGTCACTGCGCCAGTCGACGTGTGACGCACCGATGAACTCCTGTCTCGCGAGCAGTGTAACTTTCGGCTCGCGGAAAATATGCATGGCATTGCTCCTGCCCATGGTGGAGCCGTGAAGCTACTTTAGGAACATGCCCGAGACAACTGTACGATATCAGCCGACGCCAATCCCGAACGCCGCCAAGTTCACGCTCAACCGCAAAGTGGTTGAGGGCCCAGCATCCCGTTCGTTTTATAACGCCGAGGATGCGGACGATCACCCGCTCGCCAGTGCGCTCTTCGAGCTCGAGGGCGTAATCAGCGTATTCATGGTGGCTGACTTCGTGACCGTTACCAAAGCCACCGATGCGAGCTGGGACCAGCTCGTGCCGGAAATCCAGGCCGTCATCGAACGCGTGCTCGGCTGATGAAAGCCGTTTTCACTCTTGCCTTCGCCCTCCTGTTGTGCGCGCGCGGCGCATACGCGCAGCAGGACACACTCGCCTATTCAACTGGCGTACCGGATTGGGTAGGGCAATTCACGACTCTGAGCGCGAATGCCGTACTCGGCGGCGTAACGGCGGGGCTGTTCCAGGAGCTGCGCGGTGGTTCTTTCAAGGATGGATTCACGCGCGGCGCGCTGGGCGGCGTCGTCATCTACGCAGGCAAGCGTGTCGCAGCCGAGCGTTTTTACGGCGCCGGCCTGATTGGCAGAGAGGTCGCCGCGGTCGGCGCGTCCGTGGTTCGTAACGCAAGTGACGGCATCCCGAGCTTTGAGCGTCTCATCCTGCCAGCCGGTTTCATGCGGGTTTACTGGCAGCGGCCGCAGGGGCGGGTGCGAGTCAAGCTCGACATCATGTCCGCGGGCCTGACCGTCTACGGTGTGGTAGAGGATCATCTCGAATTCGACGCGCGTGAATCGCTTTCCGGCGGCATGCCGGTGTTTCGCACCAACAACGAGATCATTACCTACGGCACCGGCGAACAGCACGCGGCAGGCATCTCGCGGGCCGGCATCATTCTACGTGCGCACGTCCCGGCGTGGCGCGCTGAGTTCCTCGACCGCGCGCTCGCCCATGAACGCGTGCATGTCCTGCAGGACGATCAGCTCTTCATTACGCTAAATGACCACGCCGACGATTGGCTGTTCTCGAAACTGGGTCCGGCGCGGCGAGTTTCGCGTTACGTCGATTTGAACGTCAGCAGCGAAGTACTCGCGCAGCTGTCGCGTTTGATTCCCGAGCATGGGGATCGGCCGTGGGAGATGGAAGCAATCTACTTGACGCGGCGATGATACGGCACGCTCTCAGCTTCATGTTGGCCGTGTCATGCGCAGGCTGCTGGGACTTCGTCGAGCCTGATTTTCCCGAGGCTGGTGCGCCCGCCGTGCTGCAAGCGAACGTCTTCGTCGACCCGGCCGGCGTCGCCACGATCACGGGATTGCTCGCGCCCGGCCTGACCTTCGCCGGCTTTCAACGCGAGGTTGTAAACGACACCCTGATCGTTTACGGCTTCGGCATCGCGCCGAGCGCAATCAGGCCGAACGGATCGCGCGAGTATCGTTTCAGCGGTCCGATCGCGAATGTCTTCGATCGTCCGCTCGAGCTCGTCGCACCTGAAGTCGAAGACATCATCGGCCCGCCGCCGCAAGTGAGATGGTTCAGCATACAAAAGGTGGGTCCGGACACAGTGGTCTGGCAGCGTGGCACCGATCTCGTCCTGCGGGTCGATACCGTGCTGGCCACATCGGTGCCGCAACCACAGATTCGGCAATGGTTCCTGGACTTGCGCGGCAGCGACCGCTCGTTTCGACTATCGTCGGATGGACTGCCTCCCGATGAAATTCGCATTCCTGCGGGCTTCGTGCCGGCCGCGCAGCAGGGCATCATCATCGCAACCCTCACTTTCTTTCAGTCAGATCTTCAACGTTCGCCGGCCAACGATTACATCGGCAATATTTCGTTCACGGTTGCACTGCGCTGGATCGTTAAAGTCGTGCAACCATGAGTGACGCGTTCGCGCAGCGGCGCCAGAAGGTGCTCGAGCGGTTGGGTGATACCGGCGTGCTCGTGCTTGCCGCTGCGCCGGAGCTGGTAAGCCGGGATACCGAGCTGCGCTACATCGTCGACTCGGAACTGTTTTATCTGACCGGCTACACGGAGCCCGAGGCCGTGCTCGTGCTCAATGCCGCCAAACCGGATGCGCGTTTCACGCTGTTCGTGCGGCCGCGCGACACCGGACGCGAATTGTGGACGGGGCGGCGCGGAGGTATCGAAAGCGCGCGCGAGCGCTTCGGCGCCGATGTCGCACATCCGGTTTCCGAACTGTCGAAAGAGCTGCCGGCACTGCTCGAGACGGCCGATGTGCTGTATGCGCGACTCGGTAGCGGCAATCCCACGCTGGATGGACTGCTCCAGAGCGCACTCGCGGACGCGCGCCACAAGCGGCCGCGCACCGGTCGCGCGCCGCATACGCTCACCGATCCCGGCGAGCTGCTCGACCAAATGCGTCTCATCAAGGATGAGACCGAGCTCGCGCAGATTCGGGAGGCTGCCCGCATCACGAGCGAAGCGTTCATTGAGACATTGGCACGCGTGCGCCCGGGTATTGGCGAATGGGAGATCGAAGCTGCCGTCGACTACGGCTTCCGCTCGCGCGGCGCGGACGGTGCCGCATTTCCTGCCATTGCAGCGGCCGGCGCGAGCGCGACGGTTCTGCATTACATCGAAAACAGCGGCGTCGCCAAACCAGGCGATTTGTTGCTGCTCGACGCGGGCGCACGCTATCGCATGTATTGCGCAGACATCACGCGTACCGTGCCGGTATCCGGCGAATTCACGGCCGAGCAGCGCGATTTCTACGACGTCGTTCGCGCGGCGCATTCGGCAGCGATCGGCGCAATACGGCCAGGCGCTCTGGTCGACGCGCCGCACCAGGCGGTGCAGCACGTGCTCGCGGACGGTCTGATTCAGCTGGGCGTGGTGAGCGGCACCATTGAATCTGTCATCGAGGATGAGAACGGATTGCGCCGTTACTATCCGCATCGAACGTCGCATTGGCTCGGCCTCGATGTTCACGATGTCGGCGCGTACGCCACCCGCTCCGGCCCGGTAGGCTTCGCGCCCAATATGGTGCTGACCGTCGAGCCCGGGCTATACATCGCGGAGCGCAGCATTGGCATACGCATTGAAGACGACGTCGTCGTCACCCGCGATGGTTGCGAGGTGCTTACTGGCGCGGTTCCAATCTGAATCGTGGCGCGCGCGGCTTGACTCCAGGGGTGGCCTGGGATAAAATCAACATACAATTCGTCGGCGGATGAATTTGGTGAATGGAGTGAACCTCCATTCCACGGCCGCTTGCCACCGCCGGGCAGCCTCTCGAGTGTTCGGAGCCTGCCAAACAAAGGTCTAAAGTGCCGGGACAGCCGGGCATTCTTTACATCCCGGCTCCACCCCGCACCCGACCTGAGCGGCTGCGGGATTTTTATTTGCGGGCTATGTACCTCGATATCCTGAAGCATCGGGTTCTGATCTACGACGGCGCAATGGGCACCAGCGTCCAGACGCTCGGTCTCAGTGCGGCCGATTTCGGCGGGCCGTCGCTCGAGGGCTGTAACGATTATCTCGTCATCTCGCGTCCGGATGCCATCGAGTCGATTCACGCATCATTCCTCGCGGCAGGCTGTGACGTCCTCGAGACGGACACGTTCCGCAGCAATCGCCTCACGTTGAAAGAATACGATCTGCACGAGCGCGTGCTCGAGATCAATCGAGCAGCCGCTTCGCTCGCGCGCCGGGTTGCCGATCGCTTCGCGACTTCGGAGCGACCGCGGTTCGTCGCAGGCAGCATCGGTCCGAGCGGTCTCCTCCCAAGCACCTCGGACCCGACGCTGGGCAACATCACCTACGACGAGCTCGCGGCCGTCTTCGATGAGCAGGCGCAGGGCCTGATCGAAGGTGGTGTCGATGTGCTGCTGATCGAGACCAGCCAGGACATCCTGGAGGTCAAGGCGCAGATCACCGGCATTCGCCGCGCGCTGGCCCGATTGAATGTGGCACTGCCGATCCAGGCGCAGGTGACGCTCGACACATCGCAACGCATGCTGCTCGGTACCGACATCACCGCGGCGATGACGATCCTCGAGTC
>JBQTID010000071.1:0-56664 GCA_052389275.1 Gemmatimonadota bacterium
CCAATGACCAGCTCGTTGTTCTCGACTGCGATGCCACGCAGTTCCGCGATCTGCTTCAGACCAATCAGATGATTTGGTGTGAACAGCCGGTGTTTCATGTTGGGCACGATGTCCGTGCCGCCCGCGATCAGCATGCTGTCTTGCGCATGTTCGGCGAGCAGCTCGACCGCCTCCGTGAGGGAGCGAGGACGATGGAATTGGTAGCTATGGAGTCTTAACATAATTCGTTTAAAGGACGTTCACGTTCACGTTCACGTTCACGGCAGCCACCGCGTTTTATCCGCCGCCGGGACGCGGGCCTTCGGCTTCATCTCCTCCGCCGGCTCACCGAGATGTATGAGTGCGACGATCTGCTCGTTCTCCTCCGCCTTCACCAACTCGCGCATTGGCGGCGCGTTCAGAATGTCGCCGGTGTGCACCTTCGAGCCGAGACCCATTGAGGTCGCGACCAGCAAAATATTCTGCACCGCCATGAAGACGGCGGCATAGTCTTCGCGCTTGCGGTGCGCATCCCCGTCGAGCCGTTGCGTCACTACAATGACCGCCGGGACCGCGGCCGTCTCAGCGGCAATCTTCGCGCGCTTGTCTTCGGCAACCGCAGCATCGGCTTCCTGACTTACGCGCAGCTGCGCCCGGATTTCGCCGTAGCGCTTGCGCGCGAGCTTGCCCAGTACCGCAAAGCCCCATGGCTGCGTCAGCTTGTGATTCGGCGCGAGCACGGCGGCATCCAGCATGGTTCGAATGTCGTCCTCGCTGACCGGCCGATCCGTAAACGACTTCTGCGATCTTCTATCTCGAATGACCTGTAGTACGGTGCGCATTAGTCTGCGTTGATCTCCACACGTTCTGCCGGCCGGCACTGCTCCCAGCGCCGGCGCGCCGTCTCATCCTGTAACGCGCGCCACATGCGCGGCGGCGAGAATGGCAGCGCGTCCATGCGCACACCGGTTGCGTCGAAGATCGCGTTGGCAATGGCGGGAATCGACGAGTGCAGTGGTCCTTCGCCGGCCTCCTTGGCACCGTACGGGCCTTCAGGATCGACGCTCTCCACGATGAGCGATCGCATTTCGGGCGTGTCGAGCGTGGTGGGAATGCGATAATCCAGCAGCGACGGCGCATTGTGCAACCCGGCGCGTCCGTGCTCCTCATCCTTGAAGACCTGCTCCTCCATGAGCGCTTCCGCGAAACCCATGTACGTAGAGCCCTCGATCTGCCCTTCGACCAGCAGCGGATTCAAGGCGCGGCCGCAGTCGTGCGCGCACCAGATGCTGTCCACGTTCACGAAGCCGGTCTCCACGTCCACCGTCACCTCCGCAACGTGCGCCGTAAACGAATACGCCGGTGATGCGCCGATGGTACCACCGCGATAGCTGCCATGCACGTCCTTGGGCGTGTTGTAGCTGCCCATTGCGCCGAGCGCGCCGAACTTCGCTTCCGCGATGTTGAATGCTTCGGTGATCGGCAGTTTGCGCGCCGTGTCGGCCGCATCGAACGCCCAGCCGCCCGCAAGCAGCACGCGGCCGTACGGCACCTGCCATTGCTCCGCCGCCGCTTCCTGTACGAGCTTCCTGAGTTTGCGCGCCGCATCGATTGCCGCGTTGCCGACCATGAAGGTTTCGCGCGATGAGTATGCGCCGAGGTCCACCGGCACCAGGTCTGTATCGGTGGATATCACGCGCACATAATCGAGCGGCACGCCCAGCTCCTCAGCGGCGATGTATGCGACCACGCTGTCCGAGCCCTGCCCAATCTCGGACGCGCCCGTCAGCACAGATACGCGGCCGGACCGCTCGATCTGCATTTGAATCGCGGCCTGCGGCATTTCGTTGGGATAGATCGGATAGTTCGTGCCTGAGATGTAGCAGGAGCCCGCCACTCCAATGCCGCGGCCGTACGGCAGCTTGCGATGTTTGCCGCGCCATTCGCTGGCGCGCTCCACTGCATCCAGGCAATGCAGGAAGCCATTGGACGTTACGCGCAGCTCGTTGATCGTACGGGTATGTTCGCCCAGAAAGTTGCGACGGCGCAACTCGATCGGATCCATGCGCAGCGCTTCCGCCAGCTTGTCGAGTTGTACCTCGAACGCAAAGCGAGGCTGCACGCTGCCGTGGCCGCGCTTGGGACCGCAGGCCGGCTTGTTTGTATACACACGCGTGGAATCAAACCGATACGAATCGAACGTGTACGGCGCCGACAGCAACTGTCCCGAGTAATATGTGGTCACCAATCCAAACGACGCGTAGGCACCGCCGTCGATTAGAATCTTGCCATCGACCGCCTTAATGCTTCCGTCCGCCGCTGCGCCCAGCTTGTAATGCAGCTTCATCGGGTGCCGGCCACGATGCGCGTAGAAGACTTCCTCGCGCGTGTACAAGATCTTGACCGGCCGGCCGCTCTTCATGGCGAGCTTCGCGACACAAAACTCCAGGTCGAAAGGCTCGGACTTGCCGCCGAACGCGCCGCCCACCGCGGGCTGCACGACGCGGACGTGTGCAACGTCGAGGTCGAGTACGCGCGCCAGCTCGCGATGCAGGTAATGCGGCACCTGCGTCGCGGACCATACGGTCAGCCTGCCGGTCGGGTCGTAGTAGCCGACCGCGCAATGCGGCTCGATCGGCGTATGCGTCGTGCCCTCGAAGAAATATTCGCCTTCGATGACGACGTTGCTATCCGCGAGCAGCGCGTCCACTTCGCCGAACTCGAGCCGGACGTGCTTCGTGATGTTGCCATTCTTGCCGGGCTTTCCGGCATCGTGAATCTGCGGGCGGTCGCCCGGTTCGAGCGACGACTCGGGCGTGAGATAAGCGGGCAGGATCTCGTATTCGACGTCGATCAGATCGAGGGCTCTGAGCGCAGTGTCTTCATCGACGGCCGCCACTGCGGCGACACCATCGCCGACATAGCGAACGCGGTCGACGCATAGTGGGTACTCGTCGCGCGTCCATGGTATGATGCCGTAAGCAACAGCCATCTCCTTGCCGGTGACGACGGCGTGCACACCTGGCAACGCTTCGGCTTGTGCTGTATCGATCGAGAGAATGCGGGCGTGCGGATGTGGAGATCGTAGAATCTTGCCGTGCAGCATGCCGGGAAAGGCAAGGTCGTCCGTGTAGACGGCGGTGCCGGTAACCTTGCCGACGTTGTTCACCTTGCGCAGCCGATTGCCAATGACTCTAAACTCACGAGCTATCAACTCGTGGAGTTTGTCTTCAGGAATCGCGAGCTCGGCCTGTTTTTCGCGCAGTTCTTCGGGCCTCATGGACTAAGGATAATTCCCGTTACCCCTTGTCAGACAGGGACGTAGACCTCGAGCCTTGCGTGATATACCGTTTGGTATAATACTGAAAGGTATAATCAGGAGGCGCTCGTGCAGAACCCCTTTGAATACGGCCGCGAGCTGGGGCCCGGAGAATTGGTCGACCGCGAGACCGAGGTGAGTGAGGTCAAGACGGCGCTCCTCCAGGGTGGCAAACTGTTCCTGATCGGGCCTCGCCGGTTTGGCAAGACGTCATTGCACAATGTGGCGGCGCACGAAGCTCGCCAGGAAGGGGCTGTCGTGCTGCGCTACAACGTTGAAGCCTTTCCGCGCATCAGCGTGCTGATCGCTACGCTAATTGCGGATGCAACCCATGTGTTGTCGGGTCCAGTCGAGCGCGTCGCGCAGGGTGTAACTCGGCTGTTTCAGCGACTTCGCCCTTCCGTGAGTTACAATCCACTCGATCAAAGCTGGAGCGTGAGTCTCGGTCTGGACACGGAACGTGAGCCAATTCCGCATCTGGCGCAGGCGCTCAATTCGCTGGAAGCCGCGGCGAGCGAAGCGGAGCGACCGGTCGGTCTGATTCTGGACGAGATCCAGCATCTGTTGCTGCCTGGCGGCACGAATGCGGAAGGGCAGCTGCGCGCCGCAGTACAGGAACACCGCCATGTGGGTTACGTCTTTGCGGGATCGGACACGCGATTTCTGACGGCCGTCACCACTGATGCCGGCCGGCCATTCTACAGGCTCGGCGCGGTGCGAGTCCTGGGTCCCGTACCCAGGGCGGCATTTCTCGAATTCCTGCGCGCGGGCTTCAGCCGTCTGCCAGTGGCCATCGCACCCGGAGCGCTCGAAGCGATTCTCGAGGGCGCGGAAGAAGTTCCGTACAACGTGCAGCAGCTCGCGCATTACATATGGGGGATTATTGCCGCTGAAGGCGACGCCGCAACGCTGACGAGCGAGCGCGTGATCGAACTTCGGGACGAACTGGCGCGCCGTCTCGATCCGTTGTACAGCGCCTCATGGCTTTCCTTGACCACTGCGCAACAGGCGGCGCTTCAGGCCGTCGTGCATGAGATCGGAGTCGGCCTTTACCGACGTGACGTGCTGAAGCGGTACGATCTCAGTGCAAGCGCAATGAAGAAAGCGCTGGATGCGCTGCTCGAGCGCAACCTGATCCGGCGTGAACCCAGCATGGGAGCTGATCGGTTGAAATTGGAGGATCCACTATTTGGGACCTGGGTGCGAATCGTCACGCATCACGCGGCGCGGTAGTGCTGCCTGGTTCAAGTCGCGCAATACATTTTCCGAGACTTTGTTTCACGTTGTGAACGATAATCGTTCACGACGTGAACGCATTGCAGGAAGGCGCCGTTTTACGTTTGGCGCTGGCGTCCTTCGTGAAGATCCAATGTCCCTCGCGCAGCGCGCGCCGCAACTCACTCTCGACGAAGTGCAGCGAGAGCCCGACCTGCTGCTCGCCATCAAGCGGGTTATCGACGATACGCCGCGACGCCCCGGCCGCTTTGTGCTGACGGGCTCGGCGAACCTGCTGCTGATGGAGCGGGTTTCCGAGAGCCTCGCCGGTCGCGCCGGCTACATCACGCTTTGGCCGTTTACCCGTCGTGAGCTGCTCGGCCAGGCACGGCCCGGACTTTGGCCGGACCTTTTCGAAACACCAGTAGACGATTGGTTTGATTTGATCCGTGGCGATGCCACTCCGTTCGAAGATTGGCAGATAGCGGCGAGGCGAGGTGGATTTCCGGTGCCGGCGCTACACGTCAGATCCGACGCCGAGCGCGCTGTCTGGTATCGTTCGTTTGTGCAGACGTATCTCGAGCGCGATCTGCAAGTGCTGGCCAGTATCGATTCGCTGGGTGATTTCCAGCGCCTCATGCAGGCTGCGGCGTTGCGGCTTGGTCAGGTTCTGAACCAGGCCGAAGTCGCACGGGATGTGGCGATCTCGCGGCCGACCGCACATCGCTATTTGAACCTCCTAGAGACTTCCTATCAGACCATTCGCCTGCCTGCATACGCAGTGAATCGCACCAAGCGCCTGATCAAGAGCCCGAAACTGTATTGGAATGATGTGGCACTGGCGCTGAGCATCGCGGGCAATGTCGAGCTCGGTGGTGCGCATCTCGAGAATCTGATTGCGAGCGATCTCATTGCCTGGCGCGACGCACAGCTCAACCGCCCTGGCGTCCTCTACTGGCGAACGGTGGATGGGCAGGAAGTGGATTTCGTGATCGAGCGAGGCCGCGAGCTACTGGCCATTGAAGTGAAAGTCACGAAGCGCCCGACGACGTACGATGCGAGCGGATTGCGGCTCTTTGCGAACGAGTATGCGGATCATTTTCGCGGTGGGCTGGTTCTGCATGGCGGCGACGACGTGTTCTGGCTGGCGCCGGGTATTCTTGCGGCGCCGTGGTGGAAGGTTGTCTAAACAGTGTATTGATTACGACGACGCCAGCTCGAACCCGACCGCGCGATACAGCGCCTCGCCGCCGCGCACGGTGAGGCGCACCGCGCGCGTATCCGGCAGCCGTACCAGCCAGCCTCGCTGCAACATCACATCGACGATCGCCGCACCGGCCGCGCCAGCCAGGTGATCGCGACGCTCCGTCCAATCCAGGCACGCCCGCGTCAGCGGGCGGCGCGTTTTGCGCAGCCCTGTGACGTCGATGCCCCAGCTGTGCAGCCATGCTTCACTACTTGGCTGCAGCTCGAGCGATCCCTTCCGCAACATGCCGCGCGCAACCAGGTGCTCGGTCAATTGCACACCCAACGTGCCGGCGAGGTGATCGTAACAGGTGCGCGCGAAACGCAGCATTGCATGTGCACCTGCCGCTTCGTTCGGCGAAGTAATGCGAGCGAGCGCTTCGAGCGCCGCGGCGACATCCGCATTAGCGAGCGCGTAGTGCCGCTCCCGTCCGCGCTGCAAGCGCAACAGCAATCCCGCGTCCACCAACTTCGCCAGGTGCGCACTCGCTGTCGCAGGGGCGACCTGCGCGCGCCGCGCCAGCGCGCCGGCGGACAGCGCTTCCCCGCCCAGCAACGCGTGCAGCATGGCCGCGCGTGCCGGCTCGCCGATCATGCGGGCAATGCCGGCCAGCGCGATATCGTGCTTCTGCATACGCCTAATCTACTTCGCGACATTTTGTTCGCCAGCGAAATATCGACAGCTAGCTTTCGGTTGCAGGCTGACGCTCAACAGCGAGGAGCACATGCAGCACAACTACGCGACACGGCTGGAATGGACCGGCAACACCGGTAGTGGTACGAGCACCTACGCCGGCTACAGCCGGAATTTCACCGTGCAGATATCGGGTCGTCCCGATCTGCTCGGCTCAGCCGATGCGCATTTCCGCGGCGACGCCGCGCGGCACAATCCCGAGGATCTCTTCATCGCCGCCATCTCATCCTGCCACATGCTGGCCTACCTCGCGCTCTGTGCGCGTGCCGGTGTGACGGTAGTGTCTTACGAGGACCAGGCGAGCGGCATCCTGCTCACTGAGCGCGACGGCAGCGGACGCTTCCAGCAGGTGACGCTGCGCCCCGCCGTCGCGATCAGTGCGGAAAGCGACGCCGCGCTCGGGCACGCGTTGCACGAGCAGGCGCATCAGCAGTGCTTCATCGCAAACTCGTGCAGTGTGGCGATCAGCAACGAGCCGGTCATCACACAGCTCGCCCGCGCGGCGCAGCACGCATGAAGGATCTACAGATTAAGCTGGCCAATCGCCCCGGCGCGCTCGCGGAGATGGGCGAGGCGCTGGGGCGTGCCGGCGTGAGCATCGAGGGCGGCGGCGTTTTCGTGGTCGATGATGTCGGCATCGCGCACTTCCTCTTCCATGATGGCGAAGCGGCTCGGGCGGCGTTAATGGAGGCGGGAATCGACGTCGTCGGAATGAGCGACGTCGTCACCTACCGCCTCGACCAGGCGCGCCCCGGCCAACTCGGTATGGTAACGCGGCGGCTAGCTGAGGCGGGTGTGAACATTGAGGTGATGTACAGCGATCACGATCACCAGCTCATCCTGGTGGTGGACGACTCGGCGAGGGCCCGTCGGGTGCTGGCCGGCACCTAACCGATCGGCGCGCGCGAGACGGTGCTCGATGCGCACAATAGAGAAACTCGCGCGCGAGGGGCGTTGGAGGGATTAACGGCCGAGGACGACATCGATTCCGGAAAGGACCAGCTGAAGTTTTGCGCGCGGCACCTTCCCGGTCCGTTCTGTGAGTACCGACCGGTCCAACGCGACGATCTGAGAAACGTTTGCCACTGATTCTCGCGGTAGTCCGGTAAGACGAGCGGTTAGAGCAACATTACCCGGTGCGTCAGTCCATTTGAGAGCCCACCAGACTTCGCCCTGTGCAACTACCATTCGTTTCGCTTCAGGATGCGCCGCGCGGCCCTTTCGTAAACGCATCCGTCTGGTGTCCGACCTGTTCGATGACACTATCCATCGCATCGGTGACCGCATCCGGCGAATAGCGTGCGATGTACTCGCGAACCGCATCCGCATACAACTGACTGCGCGATCGGCTGGTGCGTCGCGCCAGCTTTTCCGCGCGGTCAAACAGGTCGTCAGGAATGGAAATCGCAGTCTTCATACCCATAGTATAACCGCCCATACCGGTCGGGATCAACCTGTTGTTGAAGCTGGCATGATGGTGCTGGGTGGGAATAGCGGCTTGGGTCGATTGCGCGAGGCGAATCAGTCTGCTGGAACCAGCTCCGGCTCGCGCAACTCCGCGCGCGCACGTCCGCGAATGCGAGCCGTCAGGTCATCCAGCATGGTATAGACCACCGGCACCACGAACAGCGTCAGGATCGTCGACGTGATCAGTCCGCCGATCACCGCACGAGCCATCGGCGCGCGCTGCTCGGCGCCTTCGCCGAGCGCGAAAGCCAGGGGCAACATGCCGAAAATCATTGCGACGGTCGTCATGATGATGGGCCGCAGACGGATACGCCCAGCCTTCAGCAACGCCTGCACACGGGTTAGTCCCGCCTCGCGCTGCTGGTTCGTGAAGTCGACCAGCAGAATGCCATTCTTGGTGACCAGTCCCATGAGCATGATGATGCCAATCATGCTCATCACATTCAGATTGCCCTTGGTCACGAGCAGCGCCAGCGCGACACCGATGAAGCTGAGCGGCAGCGCCAGCATGATCGCGAGCGGCTGCACGAAAGAGCCGAACAGCGAAGCCAGGATCAGATAGATGAAGACCACGGCGAGCAGCAGCGCCTCGAGCACGTAGCCCTTCGTCTCGTTCATGCTCTGCACGTCGCCGCCGAAATTCGTGCGATAACCGGGCGGCAAACCAACGCGCTCGATGGCCGCCTTCGCGTCGTTTGCGACATCGCCCGTGTTGTAGCCCGGCAGCACACCCGCCGACACGGTAATCTGCCGCTCCAACATGCGCCGCTCGATATTTTGCGGGCCGACGCCGGCGCGCACCTGCGCGACCTGCGAGAGCGGGATCATCGGCGTGCCGGCGCCGGATGGATTCGCGCTTTGCACCGGAATGTTGGCAACGTCGCCGGCCGACACGCGCATCGAGTCGGGATATACCACGACGACATCATGCGAGTAGCCGAGTGCGTCTTCCCATTCGGTAGCGCGGAAGCCGGAGAAGAGTGGCTGTAGCGTGGCCGCGATCGCACCTACGCCGAGACCGGTCGACCACGCCTGCTGACGATCGACCGTGACGTCCAGCTGCGGAATCTCGCCTTCGTCGCTCGAGTTCGGCTCCGCCACGCCTTCGACGCCGCGCACGGCTTCCAACACTTGCGCCGCTGCGATCTTCAGGCGGGTCGGCTCCGGTCCCTGCACGTTGATCTGAATCGGTTGCCGGAAGCCGCCGAAAATTGAGCGCGTGCCCTGAATGTTCGCGCGCACGCCCGGAATCGCACGCAGCAGCGGGCGGATATCCTCCTGTACCTCGAACATCGAGCGCTCGCGGTCGTGCTTCAGCTTCACGAAAATGTTGCCATTGTTCGCCGTGCCGCGGAAACCACCACCGACGGACGCGTAGGTGAATTCGACAGCGGGATTCTTGCGAATCTCTTCGGCGAGCTGAAGCGATTTCTGGGTTGTGAAATTGAGGCGCGAGCTCGGATCGGTGCGCAGATTGATGTTGAATTCGTGCGCGTCGATTTCCGGCATCCAGGTGAAGCCGAGGGCAGGCAGAATAGCGAAGGCCGCGACGATCGAAACCAGCGCGCCGGCCAGCACGGTCTTGCGATGCATAAGCGACCACGCCAGCCAGCGCGGGTATTTGTCGGCCACGCGCTCGAACCAATCGTTGAACGCGAATGCGACGCGTCTGATCGGATTGGCTTTCCTGCCGTTTGCCGCGCCTTCGGCCTCCGGATCATACCAGACGCTCGACAACATCGGATCGAGCGTGAACGACACGAACAGCGAAACCAGCACGGCGAACGCGACGGTCACGCCGAACTGATAAAAAATCTTGCCGATCTGGCCGCCCATGAAGGCGACTGGAATGAACACGGCAACTACCGCGAACGACGTCGACAGAACCGCCAGCCCGATCTCGCTAGTCCCTTCGCGCGCGGCGCGGTAGTGGTCCTTACCCATCTCGAGATGACGGACAATATTCTCGCGGACGACAATCGCGTCATCGATCAAAAGGCCGATCGCCAGCGACAGCGCCATCAGCGTCATAGTGTTCACTGTGAAGCCGAACACCCACATGATGAAGAAGGCGGAGATAATGCTGACCGGCAGCGTCAGGCCGGTAATGACGGTCGAGCGCCACGAATTCAGGAACAAATAAATGATGGCGATGGTCAGGATCGCGCCGAGCAGAATCGTAAGCTGAACGTCGCTCAGCGCCTCGCGAATGTTGCGCGAGTCGTCGCGAATTACGGTAAGCAGAATGTCTTCGGGCAGCGTCGCCTGGATGCGGTCGATCTCGACGCGCACCGCGTCTGAAACTTCGACTGTGTTGGCGCCGGAAATCTTGAGAATGTCGAGCGTGACGGCACGGTCATTGTTCATGTATGCGGCGCTGCGCGGTATCTCGGTGCCATCGACGACGCGTCCCACATCGCGAACTCGCACCGGCACACCGTTGCGGCTCGCGACCACCAGGTCACCAAAAGCCGCCGGATCCTTGATCCGTCCGGTTACGCGCACGAGCCGTTGCGTCTCGCCTCGTTCCACACGTCCGGCCGGAACTTCCTGGTTTTCACTCCGCAGCGCGGCGGACACTTGCGCCGGCGAAATGCCATAGGCGCGCATGGCGGCGGGGTCGAGCTGCACTTGCACCTGGCGGGCAGTGCCGCCGACAATGTTGACTTCACCGACGCCGGTGACGGACTCGATGCGCGTGCCGATCACCTCATCCGCGAGATCGGTCAGCTCGCGAATCGGCCGCTCGCGGCTCTGCATCGCGATGGTCAGAATCGGACGGTCGTTGGGATCGAAACGGCGGATGATCGGATCTTCGATGTCCTGCGGCAGCTCGCGGCGCACCGCCGCGATCTTCGACATCACTTCCTGCTGTGCCTCCATCACGTTCACGTTCAGCTTGAACATGAGACGCACGAGCGAGGTACCCTCGCCTGACGACGACGTGATTTCCTGCACGCCCGAGACGGTATTCAGCGCTTCTTCGACCGGCCGCGAGACCTCGCGCTCCATGACCTGCGGCGACGCGCCGCGATACGTGGTCTGCACCACGATCACGGGATAGGTGATGTCGGGATACTCGTCGATTGCGAGACGCTGATACGAGACGACACCGAGTACGACGAGCGCGACCATCATCATGGTCGCGAAGACGGGGCGCCTGATGGAGACATCGGACAAAAACATGAGTTAGCGCCCGGTCCTTTCGCCGCCGACTATTTGGACTTTCATGCCGCGCCCGAGTGTGCCGACATTGCCGACGACAATCCGGTCACCGGCCTTGAGACCTTCGATCACTTCGATCAGTCCGGCGCTTTCATCCGAGTAACCGGTGCGAATGGACGCCTGCTCGATTACTCCCGCATTGATGCTGTAAACGAAAGGCTGGCCGGTGTCAGCACGAAAGCGGATCGCGCTCGCCGGGATCGTGATAACAGACGTGTCGGTGCTCAGGACCAGGCGGCCGGTCGCAAAAGTGCCGCCGCGCAGCGAGCCATCGCGATTGGGCACCTGCACGTAAACCGTGACCGCGCGCGAAGCCGGATCGACGGTCGGGCTGATGCGCGCGACCCGGCCGGTGACGGCGCGATTCGCGGCGGTAAAGCGAATTGTCTGACCTGGTCGCAAGTCGGAAGCCTGGGCGGCCGGCACCGCCGCGGCGAGCTCCAGCACATCGTTGCGCACCAGCGTGAACATGGTTGCGCCACGTGCAACATGCTCGCCGGGAGCAACGTTGCGCTGCTCGATGACGCCCGCGACCGGTGCGGTGACGCGCGTATCGGTGAAAGCATTGGTCGCACTGCGCATCCGCTGATCCGCCGCGGCCAGGCGGGCGCGCGCGCTCGCGAGCTGCTGCTCGGCGGCGCGCAGATCTCGCTCCGGGATCGCGCCTTCCTTGAACAGCTCACGCGATTGATCGAGGTGCCACTGCGCGGTCGAGACTTCGGTGCGCGCCGCCGTGCGATCGGCTTCCGCGCTGACCCGGCCGCTCTCCTCGACGAAAGACTCGAAGCTCGCGAGCAACGCGCCGGCAGCGACGCGCTGGCCCTCGCGCACATTTACAGAGACGAGGTCGCCCTCCAGACGAGAGCGAATCTCGATGCGCTCGATCGGCCGCAGATCACCAGTGATCGATATGCCCCGCTCGAGAGGTTGCCTTTCGACGGTTGCGACGTCCGCTGCGGCGAGCGTGACGGACATGGCACGTCCGCCACCGCCTGGACCGCCTGGACCGCCGCGTAGCGCGGGGTCCGCTGCGACTTGCGCGCCGGCCGGGGGCCGCGTCGTCTCGGCACGTGCTTCGTCCGAATCGTTCGAGCAGGCGGTTACTGCAATGACTGAAATGGCGCACAGCGCCAAATGGATTCGTTTCACTCGGATCTCAGTTCAGTGACTCGCTCATCGCGAGTTTTCAGTTCCAGTTCTCAGTTCTCGCGCTGGCGTCGGCGGCAGCGGAATCGGCTTACCTTGCGCGCGCGCCAACTCGGCAAGCGCCAGATATAGGTCGTAGACCGAGCGCGCTTCGTTGGTACGCGCGGTCAGCAGCGCGATCTGCGCGTCGGAAATGTCGAGCTGGGTGCTCAAGCCGCGCGTGAAGCGCAGTGATGCCAGACGAAATGCCTCGTTCGCCTCGGCCTCGTTCTGTTGGCGCGCTGCGAACAGTGCGCGGGCTGCTTCGAAGTTCGCGCGCGCCTGCTCGATCTCGAGCGCGACAGCTTCGCGTTCCTGCGCGAGCTGAAGGTCCGCGATCTTCGCTTGCGCCTGCGCCGCATCGATGTTGCCCTTGGCGCGCAGGCCATCGAAGATCGGCCAGCTGACTTGCACGCCGAGTGAGCGATCCGAAAACCAACCGCCGTTCTGGCGCGTGCAATTGGTCTGCGTGCTGCCGGGCGCGCACGGTACCGGCTCGAGCGCGCCGCGTTGATTCGGGAAGCCGTTCAAGGGGAACGCCTGAAAGCCCGACTGAATGAAGACGTTCACAGTCGGCAGCAGATCGGCGCGCGCGACACTGATCGCCGAGTGGCGCGCCGCTGCGATCAGCGCAGCTGCTCGTACCGATGGGCGATCGTCAACCGAGCTTTCCTGCATGCCGGCGAGCCTGACCATCTGCTGCACGCTCTCCGGCGCGAGACGGGTCGTCAGCGCGATCGGTTGCTCGGCGGGTATGTTCGACAGGCGCTTGAGCTCGAGCACCGCAATCTCGTAACCGCCGCGCGCTTGAATAAACTGTGGTTCGATATTCGCCCGCTGTACACGTGCGCGCAGCACGTCGTAGCGTGCGGCGCGGCCGGCACTCTCGAATTGCATTACCTGCTTCAGCTGCGCTTCCGCCAGCTCGAGATTCGCGCCCTGAATTTCGGCCAGCTGCTGCGCGAAAAGCGCCTGGAGATATGCGCGCTGAACGCCGAACGATGCGTTATTGCGGGCTTCCTGGGCGGTCAGCCGTGCTGCGCTGCGCAGCCGCGACGCGGCGCGCAAGCCGCCAAGTGAACGGCCACCCTGGAAGATGGAATGCGAGAGGTTGGCGCTGCTCGTATATGTGTTCGGCTGGTTGAAGATCTGCCCGACCGCCTGGGCACGCGCATTCTCCATCACGTGTGTGTAGGCACCGCTGATGCGCAGCTGCGGCAATGCTGAAGCGCGCGCGGTGGTCAGCTGCGCCTCTGCCAGCTCGACCTGCGCGCGCGCGAGCAAAACCTCATCACCAGCTCTGAGCGCGCGGTCCACCGCGGTTTCGAGCGAGAGTGGTACCGTGTCCTGGGCCTGGGCCGCGCCGGTCGCGGTTACGGTCCCCACCAGCACGAGCAATAAAGCTGTCGATTTCATGTTGTGAAGAATTGGAAAAAAGACATGTCCTGCTTAAGAACCCCGCCCCTGCTGCAGCGTTAGCGCGGCCTGCTCCACGGCGTCGTAGATCTTGGTGTAGCCGGTACAGCGGCAGAGGTTCCCGGACAGCGCCTCCTTGATCTCCTGCCTGCTGGGCGCGGGATTGCCCTCCAGCAGCGCATACGCCGACATCAGGATGCCCGGAGTGCAAAAGCCGCATTGCGCCGCGCCATTCGCCTCGAATGCATCCTGGAGCGGGTGCAGGCTTCCAGGCCCGGCCAGACCCTCGACCGTCGTGACCTGCTTCCCTTCCGCCTCCCAAACCGGGGTGATACAGGAAAGAATCGGTACCCCGTCCAGCACCACGGTGCAGGCGCCGCAGTCACCCTTGTCGCAGCCCTGCTTCGACCCGGTCAGCCCCAGCGAATAGCGCAGTGCTTCGAGCAGCGTAAAGTGCGTCGGCACGCCGACCGATTTGCGGTCTCCGTTGACAATCAGCTCGACAATCGCGTGCATGTCGTTCAGCCGCGTAAGTTCATGTAAGTACAAACGTAACAGGCGGCGGCGGGCAGGAGCAACGGATTACACGCGCTTAGCGGATTGCTGAAAAACGGGCTGACACTGGGTGAAGGCAGGGCGCTCCGCAGGCCATCGCGGTTTTACAGCGTACTCTGCATAAACCTGCTGCGCGACAGGATCGCTCTGACCACGGGTTTATGCAGGATACGCTGTAAAACCGCACGGCCTGCGGAGCGCCCTGCCTTCACCCAATCACCCCAGCCCGTTTTTCAGCAACCGGTTAGGCGCCAACTTTGCGGCACGGCACGGCATGGCTAGATCCAAAATTATCGACGGAATCGTCCTGGCTGCCGGCGCGTCACGGCGCATGGGCGAGCCCAAAGCGCTTCTGGAAATGGACGGCTCGACCTTTCTGGAGCGCGCGATCCACCTGTTGCGCGAGGGGGGCTGCCGCTACGTGGTCGCGGTCGTGACCGATGATTTGTGGATCGAGCGGCTGGCCGATGTGAGCGGCGCCGCCGTGATTATCAACGACGCCGAGGACGCCGAACAAGTGGACTCGCTGCGCCTCGGTATTGCAAACCTGCCCGAAGACTCGGATGGCGTGATGGTCCTGCCCGTCGATTTTCCTCGCATCTCGGTTGAAACGGTCAAGAAACTGGTCCGCGAATTCGACCGCACGGATGCACCAATCCTGAATCCGGCGTACAATGGTGTGGCCGGGCATCCCGTCGTTTTCGCGCGTCGCATTCTGCCGGAGCTGCTCGAGCCGAAGCTGGCGGAGGGTGCGCGCAGCGTGATGGACGCACATCAGCGCGAAGTTCACGGGGTCGACGTGGCCGATCCCGGCGTTCTGATCGACGTGGACACACCCGAGGACTATCAGCAGCACGTGCAACGTGGGAAATCGAATAACACCGTCTGAATCAGCCCAAATCATTCTGGAAGCCAATCGCCGTGGCGAGCAGATTGTCTGTGTGCTCGCGACCAGTGGCGCTGCCGCGGGCGCGCGCATGCTGGTCTATGACGATGGTCGCACGGCAGGCACACTCGGCAGTCCTGAGCTCGAGGTCGCGGCGCACGACGTCGCGCAACGCGTGTTCACGTCGCGTCAATCCGAATTGAGCAACAACCTGTTCGCTGAGCTGCACGCGCCGCTCGCTCGGCTATTCATTTTCGGTGCCGGCCATATCGCAGTGCCGCTTGCAGATCTCGCGGTCAAGCTCGAATTCGACGTGACCATCCTCGATGATCGCGACGAGTTCGCGAGTGCCGCGCGATTCCCCGCCGAAGCGAATGTCCGGCGCCTCGATCTCGCCGCGCCACTCGATGGCGTTCGTGTCGACGGCACGACCTATATCGTGTTGGTCACCCGCGCGCACAAGCACGATTTCGACTTGCTGCGCGCACTGCTCGCGCTGGAGCAGCAGCCTCGTTACATCGGGATGATCGGCAGTCGCCGCCGCATCCGCGCCGCATTTACCGCACTGCTCGAGGGTGGCGTTGCGCGCGATCAGCTGCGCGCGCTGCACGCGCCGATCGGTCTCGACATCGGCGCCGAGACGCCGGCCGAGATCGCGGTCAGCATTGCCGCGGAGCTGATTCGCATACGGCGCGGTGGCTCTGCTGAGAGCATTGCAAGTGAGGAAAATGTGCTCGAACGTTTTTTCGCGGAGCCTTCTTCATGAACGCAGCAGGAATGATACTCGAGGCGCTCGCGCGCACTGAATCACATGCGCAGCCACTGGTTCTCGCCACCGTCATCGCGACCCGCGGCTCCGTACCGCGTCACGCCGGCAGCAAAATGATCATTGATCCGGCCAGCGGCAGCATGATCGGAACGATTGGCGGCGGCTGTGGTGAAGCGGACGTGATCGTCGCGGCGCGCGACGTCGTCAAAACCGGCATACCTCGCCAGGTGCATGTAGAGCTGACCGACAGCATCGATTCATTCAGCCCCGCGGTTTGCGGCGGCGTGATGGATGTCTTCGTGGAACTGGTATGAACGCAGGCACACACGTACTGCTGCTGGTCGGCACCAGGCGCGGGCTCTTTACGTTCACGAGTGATAGCGAGCGGCGCACGTGGCATTCGGGCGGGCCATACTTGATCGGCCGCGAAGTGTATCACGCCGTCGTCGATCGCGCAGACAACGTCATTTGGGCAGCAACCGATCATTCGGTGTGGGGTCCGCATCTGCACACGAGCGCGGACCTCGGCAAGACCTGGCTGCTGCTGGAGGGTGCGCCACACTACCAGGATGCGCGCGGGCTCGAGGCCATTTGGCATGTCGCACCGGTCGGCGACACCCTATTCGCCGGCGTCGAGCCGGCGGGCCTTTTCGTCAGTCGCGATGCCGGCGTCAACTGGCGAGGCGTTGAATCCCTGAATGACCATGCGACGACCTCAGCCTGGCAACCGGCCGGTGGCGGGCTCGCACTGCACTCGATCATTCCCGACAGCGCGAATCCCAAACGCATTTTCTGCGCGGTATCCGCGGGCGGTGTATACCGCTCCGATGATGGCGGCAACACGTGGCTGCCCAGGAACCGGAATGTGCGCGCCGAGTTTCAGCCAGAAACGTACCCGATCGCGGGGCAGTGTGTGCACAAGCTGCTACAGCATCCGCTACGCCCGGACCGATTGTACCAGCAGAATCATTGCGGCACCTACCGCACTGATGACGCAGGCGATGAGTGGATCGAGATCACGGCCGGATTGCCCAGCGATTTCGGTTACGCGCTCGCAATCGATGCACACGATCCCGACACCGTGTTCGTGATCCCCGAAGAATCGAGTGACATGCGTTCGACGATCGATGGCAAGCTGCGCGTTTATCGTTCGCACGACGCGGGAGAGAGTTGGCAGCCACTCACGCGCGGACTGCCGCAGGAGAATGCCTACGTTTCGATCCTGCGCGAGGCCATGACCGCTGATGGCATGGACCCATGCGGCGTGTATTTCGGGACATCCAGCGGACACTTGTTTGCAAGCAACGATTGCGGCGAGAGCTGGACGATGATCGCGGGCTTCCTGCCGAGGATACTATCCGTGACGGTCGCGGAGATCTGAGGACTCAGTCACCAGCCTCGAGATACAGCCTGACCACCGGCTGGCCCGAGACGAGCTCGGCTTCATACAATCGCATGTCCAGCCGATACCTGATCACTGCGCCGAATCGCGACCGAGACCGATCGCTTCAGTCGCCGTTCCATCCGTATTTCTCCCAATCGATTCGTCCGGCCGCGCTGACGCGCACACCTTCACGTTCGAGCAGCGTGCGTTGAATCGTGGTACTGTGATCGATGTCGGGAATGGAGAGCTTGCCCTGGCTGTTGACCACGCGCCACCACGGAACCTTCGATCCATCCGGCAGGTCGCGCAGCGCCGCGCCCACCGCGCGTGCCAGGCGCGGCTTGCCCAGCATCGCGGCGACACCGCCGTAGCTGACCACTTTGCCGCGCGGGCAGCTGGACACCAGCCGGTATACGGCTGCCTGAAATGCCGACATGTCCGCAACATTAAGATTTTTGTAGGTTCCCGCCATGGCAGATCGCGATACGCTCGTGCTCGTTCGACTCGCTTCCGAGCTGGCGCTCAAGGCGCCGCGCACGCGTGCGCATTTCGTGCAGCGCCTGCTGCGCAACCTGCGCGATGCACTTAACGCCGCCGGCGCAAGCTCACGCATTGAAACCGAGTGGGGGCGCATTTACGTGCATCTCGATTTGCCCGCCGCGGTGCCGGTGATCGGGCGCGTCTTCGGCATCAGCTCGTATTCGGTCATCGACGCGGTCGTGCCGGCTACTGTCGAAGCAATCGTCGAGAAGGGCGTCGAAATCTTCCGCGCCCACATCGCGGGCAAACGGTTTGCCGTGCGCGCGCAGCGCGCGGGCGAGCATGCATTCCGATCCAAGGATGTCGAGGTCGAGCTGGGTGCGCGCCTCGCGCCGTTCGCCTCCAAAGTCGACCTCACGCAGCCCGAGGCCACCGCGTTTGTCGAGATTCGCCAGGATCACGCGTACCTGTTCACGAATCGCGAGCCAGCGAGTGGCGGCCTGCCGCTCGGCGTGGAAGGGCGCGCGCTTTCGCTCATTTCAGGCGGCTACGACTCGGCCGTTTCGTCCTGGCTGATGCTGAAACGGGGCATTGCGCTCGACTACGTATTCTGCAATCTCGGCGGCGATGCTTATGAGCGCGCAGTCGTGCAGGTAACCAAGGCACTCGCCGATGACTGGAGCTATGGCACCGCGCCCAAACTGTATGTCGTCGACTTCGACGAGCCCTTGCGTGAGCTGAAGGCCAAAGCGCGCGACAGTTACTGGCAGCTAGTGTTGAAGCGACTAATGTATCGCACCGCATCGAAGCTCGGCGCCCGTATGGAAGCGGACGCGATTATCACGGGCGAGGCGGTTGGCCAGGTCTCATCACAGACGCTTCCCAACCTGCGCGCCATCGAGCCGGCCGCCGATCTGCCCGTCTTCCGGCCGCTGCTCGGCTTCGACAAGGAAGAAATCATCGCGCGCGCTCGCCGGATCGGCACGGCCGCGCTGTCCGAGCAAGTCAAGGAGTACTGCGCCATCGCACCAGGCAAGCCGGTCACCGCCGCGAGCGAAGCGCGCGTCGATCACGAAGAAACCAAGCTGGACCTGACCGTCATCGATCGCGCCGTCGACAACGCGAAGCGGCTCGACCTACGCGCGCTGTCCGCGCTCGACCTGGTAGCACCGTACATCTTCACGGCCGAAATCCCGCGCGACGCCGTGGTCATCGACTGCCGCACCGACGCGCAGTACCGCGCATGGCACGCACCCAATGCCATGCACAAGGAAGAGTGGGAGCTCGCGCGCGATTTCAAGAAGCTCGACAAGGCAAAAAAGTACGTGCTCTACTGCGCGCACGGCATGCAAAGCGCGCACCTCGCGGAAAAGATGCAGCGCTATGGATACGAGGCGTATTCCTTCAGGGGCGGCGTTGGGAAATTAATGAAATATTTCACGCAAAGTTCACAAAGTTAAGGAAGGGCTGCAATTCTGAAGTTGCAGCCCTTCGTGAGGCTTGGTGAACTTTGCGTGAAACATGTTTACCATTTCAATACGATCTTACCAAAATTAGCGTTTGCTTCGACAATCCGGTGCGCTTCCGGAGCTTCGTCCATTTTCAGCACTTTGTCCACGACCGGCTTCACGGTTCCGTTTTCGAGCCACGCCATGACGTCTCTCTGAAACGCTCTCGCAACTTCGATCTTCTCACCGAGCGAGCGTGACCGCATGACGGTTCCGACAATGGTCGCGCGCCGGTTCAGCAACAGCCGCATGTCCAGCGGCGCGACCGCGCCGGCGACCAGTCCCACTACGACGATGCGTCCTTGCGGCGCGAGCGCCTGTACATTGAGCGTCAGGTAATCGCCACCTACGAGGTCGACCACCGCGTCCACGCCGCGGCCACCGGTATGCGCGCGCGCGACGTCGACAAAATTGTCGCGCGACGCAGCGATCGCTACGTCCACGCCGTACGCGGCCACGCGTTCCAGCTTCCATGCGCTGCGCGTCGTGCCGAGCACGAAGCAACCAAGTGCTTTCGCAAGTTGCGAAGCCGCCGTGCCCACACCGCTCGCGACCGCGTGAATCAGAACCGCTTCAGCCGGTTTCGCATCGAGCCGCGTGGTCAACGCGTCGTGCGCCGCAAGAAACGCTTCCGGCACCGCCGCCGCATCCTCGAAAGACATTGACGCGGGGACCGGCAGCGCTTCGTCCTCGTGCACGACCACGAACTCGGCATAACCGCCGCCGCCAACCAGTCCCATGACGCGCTCGCCAACCTGCCAGCGCGTCACACCGGTACCGACGACATCGACGACACCCGCATACTCGAGTCCCGGCACGTTTGCAATCACACCAGCCGGCGCAGGATAGTTGCCGCGCCGCTGCATGACGTCCGCGCGATTGACGCCGGCGGCATGAACCCGCACGCGAATCTGATTGGCATCGGGTTCCGGACGCGCGACGTCGCCCAGTTGAAGAACACCCGGATCACCCGCCTGCGTGATTACGACAGCGCGCATGTCAGCGGAAGAAGAAGAGAGAGATGATCGCGGCCGTAATGATCGCCGCGAACATGATGATGTACAATATGGAGAAACAGCCGGAAAAGCGGAGAAAGTAAGCGAAACAGCCTTTTAGATCCTGCGGGCTATCGATCGGGCCCCCAGGCTCCGCGTCAGGTTCCACTCAAACGGCCTTGCGCTCGATATAGTGATAGAGGAATGAGAAGAAGATCGCACCGAGCAGCGCACCGATCAGCCCACCGGCGCGCAACGGCGTCGCATCGTGAAAGACGTGCGCGGAGCTGCCCAGCATGCCGCCGACGAACGCACCGAAAAAACCGAAGATAACGGTCAGCCATGGCACTGTGCCGGCGGTTCGGTAGGCCCGCCTCATGATCGCGCCGCCCGCGATGCCAATGATCGTCCAGAGAGCGAAGCCGACTATGAAATCCAAAACCATCCTCCGGTCTGTATTGGTCGCGCGCACGATACGAGCCGGTTATCGGCGTCGCAAGTAGCATCGATCTGCTGGAACGCCGGCAGCCACGACTTGCATCTCGACTGGCTTCGTTACGCGCGGTGCCGGAATTCGGAACGCAATCAACAGCGCGATGGTGACGCAAAACAGGCCGATGTGGAACGGCATCGTGATGCCAATGTGCTGGAACGCATAGCCCGCCCATAGCGGACCGATCACCCGCCCCAGACCACCTACCAGCTGGCTGCCGCCCAGAATCGACCCCTGCGAGGCCTCATCGGTCGCGCGGGACACGAGGCTCGCGAGCGCGGGAAACAGCGTACCGGCGCCGAATGCGTAGCCCGGGACAATCAGCATCGCCCATACCCCACTCGGCAGTGCCGGCAGAGCCAGCAGCGCCATCATCAGGGCGACGATGCCTATTCTAACCGTGACTCCCTCGCCGAGCCGCTTCACCAGCGTGCCGAGCAACAGTCCTCTGACTACCACCGTCGTACCGCCGGCCAGGGTGAACAGCAGCCCCATGTCTTTGGCGGTGAAGCTGAACGAGCGCTCCATGTAGAGCGCCATGACCGCCGTCATCGCATTGAACGACGATATCGTCAGAAAATACACGGTCAGCAGAATGGCGAGCGGATAGGCGGTCATCGCCCGTGCCCAGCCAGAGAAGGTGGCCGCTTGACCGCCACTCGACTGGCGGCGGGCGGCCGATCTGGATTCCGGCACCAGGAAGAAAGCAGCGACACCGTTTGCCGCGCACAGCCCCGCCGCCACGAATCCGGGCGCGCCGAGACCCCAGTCGCTGAACAGCGCGCCTATGGCCGGCCCGAGCATGACACCCAGCCCGGAAGCCGCCCCCAAATGGCCCATGCCGCGGGCCCGCTCCTCATGCGATGTGGTATCCGCGACGTACGCCTGCGCGATCGTGATAGTGCCGCCGGCCGCGCCCGCAACCATGCGCGATAGCAACAGCCACCAGAAGCTCTCCGCCAACCCGAAAAGCAGGTACGAGAAGGCCGACGCGAACAGCCCCGCGATAAGAAGTGGCCGGCGGCCTCGCTTGTCAGAGACGCGTCCCCAAAAAGGCGCCGCGGCCAGCTGCATGGCGGAATAGGAGGCGACCAGCACCGTGATATCGAGGGGCGAGGCCGCCATCGATTCCGCGTAAAAAGGCAGCAGCGGCAAAACAATGCCGAACCCCATCATGTCGACGAGTACTGCGGCAAAAAGAACCGCCAGAGGCCTGTTCTTCACTACCTGGCCAATCCCGGCATCCCGGCCGATTCGGTCATGTTTTCCTTGTATATAGCTACTTAGCCAGGTATAGTGGGTTAGGCGTCCAGGTTCCCTACCCTGCCGCAATCTAATCTGATGAACCGCAGTCAACGAGCAGCGATGGCGCCGCTTAGCCAGATGGAAGTCGAGACGGCGCCGCCAACATCAGCGAAATCGGACGATCTTTTCGCCACGATCTACGAGCAGACGCAGCGGGTTCTTGGACCCACTTGCGGCTTCTACGTGATCACGTACGAGGCCGATCGGGATCTCGCCCGCCTCGCTTACTTCGTCGATCGCGGCATCGTCACGACGCCGGATGTTGTTTTCAGCGCGTCACAGTGCGATGCGATTCGCGATCGGCGCGTTCTCATCAACGACTCGTTCGCACGGGTTGTCTGTGACGACGTCGTCAGCTCCATCTCGGCTCCCATGATCCGCGGCGAGGTTGTGCTTGGCGCGTTCGGCGCGTTCGCGCGCGAGACTCGCTTCTACGACGCGCGTGACGCGAACGCGATCGAAGCTATCGCCCAGCTGTGCGCTCTCATCCTCGAGAACGCGCGTCTGCACGAGCAGCTGCACGCGCTTTCGCTCACCGATCCGCTCACCGAAATGCCCAACCGCCGGCACATGGCGATTTTTCTCGAGAAGGAATTCGCTGCGGCGCGGCGCGGGCGCAAGCTCAGCGTGCTGTTGTTCGACCTCGACCATTTCAAGGAATACAACGACCGCGAAGGTCACCAGGCCGGCGACGCCGTGTTACGCGCGTTCGCGCGTGTGATGATCGGACAGACCCGCGCCATGAATTTGGCGGTGCGTTATGGCGGCGACGAATTCATTACCATTCTCGCGGATACCGACCGGCGCGGCGCGCTGACGCACGCCGATCGTATCATACGAGAGATCGCTCGAGATCCGCTGCTCAGGATCGCTGGCGTGCAGGCAAGTGTTGGTGTGGCTGCCTACGAGGCGGGGATGAATTCGTTCGAGGACTTGATTCGCGCCGCGGACCGCGACTTGTACGCTCGCAAAGGCGCGCGCAAGAAGATCGGCGTGTAATCGGCGGTCGCGGTCGCTTCAGACAGTGAAGGGCGCTTGCAGCCACCGGCTGCGCGCGGGTAATCCAAATGCGCTCTATTTATATCTGTAGGTCACGCGGCCGCGCGTGAGATCGTACGGCGACAACTCCACCTTCACGCGATCGCCCTCCAGTACCCTGATGTAGTTCTGCCGCATCTTTCCCGACAGGTACGCCAATACTTCGTGACCGTTCTCGAGCTCGACGCGGAACGTAGCGTTCGGCAACACCTCGGTTACCGTTCCTTCGATTTCGATGGCTTCCTTCGCCAAAACGGCCTCCAGGGAGGTACTGCGGCCAATCTTGTATTGGTCCAGTCGTTTCGCAACTGCGCGGCCGCGACCGAAGTTGTCCCAATCTGCCATGGGCTAAACGCCAGCGTCCGCCATCTTTAGGTATGCTCTATCAGGAATCATGGGCGCTCGACTGCGAAGCCTTCGACGGCGACTGGATGCTCACGGACTGCGCCGATCAAGTCCGTGATGAGATCATAGTGCTGTGCGTGGCTCGCATGCTGGTTGTGCGCATTGTCGCAGACGCGGTGAGGCGACAGCTGCGCAGTGAAGACCTGCGCGAGGATGTGGCGGTTGCGCGCGCGTATCTCGCGGAACTCGAGCTCGAGGCGTTCGACGGGCGGGCGCTCGACCGGCTGCTCGCCGCTCTGACGCCATTCGATCCACAGCGCATCACGGATGAGCTGCTGGCGCTGTGCGCGGCGGCGTGCACCGGGGGACTGAATGGCAGCGCGCGCTGCGTCGCCGAGCTCGCGTACGAGACCGCGCTATTCTACGGGCTGGATGATGCGGCGAATGGCTCGGCGTTGGCGCTGGCGCGTTTGGCCGCGTTGCAGGAGTGCCCACAAACGTCGCGTCGTTGGCAGGCGCGCAGCCATGTGCACGCCAGGCGCGCAGCACACAAACGGTTTGCGCATGCGTAGACGGACGGGCGCGCGGCATGCTATTGTGCCGGTATGGCGGCGACATATACACGCGCCCAGCGTGTTGAGTTGGAGCAGGCACTGAAGCAAAAAAGAGAGCTGCTGTGCCCGGAGTGTGAGACTCCGCTGACGCAGCAGCCGGTGGTTCCGGCCGCTAATGTCCCATACGTGCGTCATCGCGTTTGGCTGATGTGTCCGAAGTGTCGGCGCTCGGCGAGCGTGGATGTTTAGGGGGCCTGCCTTCGGATTGCGCGAGCGACCCAAGTTAAAATCTTAGCAAAGGCTTAGTCTGCATTTTGGACTGGCCGCGGAGTTCTCTCGCGACGTCGGACACCAAAGACGGCGATACGTAAAGGCAGCGGGCGATGACTGTGCAACGGTAACCGTACGTCAAGAGACCAGCGATTACGTTTCGGCGAATTCGCGAGAGTTTCGTAATGCGTCCAGCCATCCGCAGCATATCGAGCGAGCAATCTGGTGCGATCCTGTGCAATATTTCTTTCGCGCGCTCTGCAACGTCATGTTTCTCAACGACGCGCTCGTGGCGCTGTCCATCCCGCGAATATTCGACACTCCAATGGTCGTCGCCTTTGCACGCTTGCGGCCGAAATATGTCCGCCGGCCAATCGAAAAGACTCCGACCCAGAATTGTCGCATCCTCGTATCGAGCCTTCGCATACGCTTCGAAAGCGATGTAATTGGCGAGGCAGCTCGATCGATCAAAACTGTTCGATGCGAACAGCAGGAGGGTCCGCTCGGTTGCGATGCCGCTGCTCCATTCGGCACAAACGTTTGGATTTCTTAGTGCTGGACATGATGTCCAGCGGTAGTCAGCCGCATCTGCACAAAGCCGAGCCTTCCACGGATTTAAGTGAGTGTACACGATCGCTTGGCGCACATACATCGGCGTGTCGCACAGGCAACTCCAGTAGCGTCGACCGAAAACGTGTCCCTCATAGTCATTGGCGCGTTGCACCAGCAATGCCGTTCGCTGCATCGCTGATTGCATCATCCACCCCAGCGGAAACTTGCTTTGCTGGACGACGAGGTGGAAGTGATTTGGCATGATCGCAACCGCCAGAAGATGCGCACCGCAAAACTGTGCGGCGTTGCATATCGCTTCAGCGACGGCATCGCGCAATGATTCGGTCAAGAGCGCGGCCCCGTTCTGGATCCTGGCGGTTACATGGAACGCGGCTCTGGGCGCATAAAGTCGAAGTGGTCGTGCCATACCGCGCAAAACTGGACCGAGCACTGGGGCACATCTATAGTCAAATGTGACGCCCACGTAATCTGAAGGCAGGCCCTGTCAGCGATGCACTTCGTCCAGTTCCTGTGGCTCTTCCTCACTGACCGGAATTACCAATGACAGCAGAACCGCCGCCACCAGTCCACCCGCAACCACCAGCAGCGACAACATGGTTGGAATATGAACCACGTCCGACAGCAGCATCTTGATGCCGACGAACGAGAGGATGAAGGCCAGTCCGTAGCGCAGAAAACGGAACTTGTCGATTACTCCAGCCAGCAGGAAGTACAGCGACCGCAATCCCAGGATCGCGAACACGTTGGACGTATAGACCAGGAAAGGATCGCGCGTCACGGCGAAGATAGCGGGGATCGAATCGATCGCGAATACCAAATCGGTGACTTCCACGAGCAGCAGGACCAGCAGCAGCGGAGTCGCAACTCGCCGGCCGTTCACGCTGGTGAAGAATTTGTTGTCGTCGTACTGCGAGCTGAGGGGAATGAATCTGCGGACCAAACGCACCATGCGATTGGTCTCGGCGTCGAATGGCTCTTCTTCCCGCAACGCCATGCGCACGCCGGTCAGCAGCAGCATGCCGCCGAAAATGTAGATGATGAAGTGGAAATGACTGAGCAGCCAGGCGCCGATCACGATGAAGGTGCCGCGCATCACGAGTGCACCAATGATGCCCCAGAAAAGAACGCGGTGCTGATAGGCCGCGGGCACTCCGAAATAGGAAAAGATTACCACCATCACGAAGATGCTGTCGACGCTGAGCGACTCTTCGATCAGATAGCCGGTGAGGAACGTGAGTGCGGCGTCACTGCTCTCGAACCAGTAGAGTCCGAGCGCAAACGCCAGGGCGAGGCTGAACCAGATCGCGCTGCGGATCACCGCCTCGCGGAATCGGATGACGTGCGCCCTTTTGCCGAGCAGGCCCAGATCCAACGCGAGCATCGCGAGGATGAAGGCGTTGAACAGCACCCAGAACCAGATGGAATCTGCCAAGGATTTCCTGACCCTGAAACAAAAAAGGCGAGCTCACTACGGGGCGCCCATGTTCGCATGCTCGCATGCGCCCATGTTCCCTCGTAGTGGTCTCGCCTGGTCTACCCTCACGCGCCGGGTGCCTTACGACACCGTATTGACGACGCAATGAAACCGGAACCAAAAACACGCTCGCTCCGGAAGGCTACTCCCCACTGCCTGCATTATGGAGCGCCGCGCCGGACTCCACAAGCAGGTCTACTCCAGCCGCCGCTTGAATCGACGTGATGCCAGCCAGAAGACCGACACCGCCATCACTGTAATAGTCGCGAATTGTGGCCAGAGATCCGCGAGACCTTCGCCCTTGAGGACAATGCCGCGCACAATCTCGAGAAAATGGCGCACGGGATTGAGCAGCGTGAGCTGCTGAAAGAAAAATGGCATTGTGTTGATCGGATACAGGAAGCCTGAAAGAATGACGGCAGGCAGGAAAAGCAGGAACATTGCCATGAACGCTTCCTGTTGGGTTCGCGAAATCGTTGAAATGAACAGACCGATGCCAAGGCTTGCCAGGATGTAAACGGATGCGGCCGCAAGCAAATCGATCGGATTGCCCCGGAACGGGATGTGGAACCAGAGCAGCGCGACCGCGGTGATGAGAATGAGATCTATGAGCGCAACGATCGCGACCGGAATGGTCTTGCCGAGGATCAGCTCGGTGCCATCGATCGGGCTGACCATAAGCTGCTCGAGTGTGCCGAGCTCTCGCTCACGCACCACGTTGAGCGCGGTCAGCACGAGGCACATGAACAACATTAGCACGCCGACGATTGCCGGTACATTGTAGACTTTGCTGACCAGTCCCGGATTGTACCACGCGCGCGCGCGCAGATCGACGCCGCCGGCCGGCAGCACGCCTCGCTGCGCGGCATAATCGACACCGAACTGTTGTACGATGCGAGTCGCGTAGCCCTGCGCGATGATGGCCGTATTCGAACTGGTACCATCGACGACGACTTGCACGCGCGCACCGCGGCCCGCGGCGAGATCGCGCGCGAATCCCGCTGGTATCACTACGCCGACAGTCGCGGCCCCGGCGTCGATCGCACGCTCCATTTGCCGAATGCGATCCGAGCGTCCAATTACCGTGAAATAGCCACCCGCGGTCAGCGCGGCCTGCAGGGAGCGCGCTTCGGCGCTATGGTCATAGTCGACGACGTAGGTTGCGAGATCATGGACATCCGTGTTGACCGCATAGCCGAACAGCAGCAGTTGCGCGATTGGCGCGCCGAACATGAAGCGCCGCGTCTTGGGATCGCGCAGCAGCTGCCTGAACTCTTTCCTGAGCAGCGCTCGTACCCGCAGCCAGCGCCCGGTCATGAGTCGATTCGCTTCTGGAACGCGAGCGTAGCGAGGCCAAGGCCGACACACGCGAAAGCGATCATCGACAAACCCTGCGTCCACAACACTTCGATGCCGACGCCTTTCAGCAGCACGCCGCGTGTCACCGCGATGTAGTATCTGGCGGGAACCACATACGTGATCGCCTTCAGCACGACCGGCATGCTGCGGATGTCATAGAGGAATCCGGACAGCAGCAGCGCAGGCAGGTAGGTCGCGACCATCGCCGCCTGCGTCGCGAGAATCTGCGACTTCATGATAGCGGAAATGAATATGCCAAGGCCGAGTGCGCCGAGCAGGAACAGCAGCGTCATGAGCGCGAGCAGCAGCACACTGCCGTGAAACGGCACGTCGAAGACCAGCATGCCGTCTAGCAGCGTGATCGTAACGTCGAAAAAACCGATCGCGAGATACGGCAGCAGCTTGCCGAACACGACGTCGAGGCGGCCGACCGGGGTCGCCGCCAGCTGTTCCATGGTGCCGCGCTCCCACTCGCGCGCGATCGTCAACGCGGTCAGCATCGCAGCGATGATCGACATGATAGCGGCGATCAAGCCGGGCACGATCATGTTGCGACTGGCGAGTGTCGGATTGTACCAAATGCGCGTCTCGGCTGCGACCGGCAACGTAATGCGCTGTCCGGAGAGCAGGTTGTCACGCGCATAGCGCGCGAGAATGGCATCGGCGTAATTCAGCGCGATGGTCGCGGTGTTCGCATCCGAGCCGTCGAGCAGCAGCTGAAGCGGCGCGCGCTCACGCGCGCCGAGCTGCTTGCTGAAGCTCGCCGGAATGATCAGGACGCCCGAGACCTCGCCGCGCCCCAGCAAGTCGTCGACGGGGCGGCGATTGGACAGGTATCTGACCACCTCGAAGTAGCCGCTACCCTCGAGCGCCTCGATAACGGCGCGGCTGCGCTGGCCGCCGTCTTCATTCACGACCGCGATGCGAATGTTGCGAACGTCAAAGGTGATCGCGTAGCCGAAGAAGAGCAGCATGAATACCGGCAGCAGAAAGGCCAGCGCCATGCTGCGCGGATCACGTCGCAGCTGAATAGCTTCTTTGCGCGCCATTGCAAGCATGCGGCCGACGTGCATCACCCCACCACCGCGCCGCCGTGTGCGCGCACCAGTGAAACGAAGACATCCTCGAGGGACGGACGCCTGGACTTGTCCCGGTCGAATTCTACATCCGGAATCGCACGCAGCTGCGCGGGTGTTCCCTCGGCTATCACGCGGCCGCGATTCATGAGCAACAGGCGACCACAGTATTCCGCCTCTTCCATGTAATGCGTGCTGACCACTACGGTCGTACCGGCGCGCGACAGCTCGTAGATGAGATCCCAGAATGCACGCCTCGCAATCGGGTCCACTCCCGATGTCGGCTCGTCGAGAAACAGAACGCGCGGACGATGCAGTACCGCGCAACCAAGCGCGAGGCGCTGCTTCCAACCGAGCGGAAGATCGGCAGTGAGCAGCCGCTCATGTCCGGTAATGCCTGCCATCTCGATGATCCATGCGCGACGTTCCGCGAGCAGCTCGTCCGTGACGCTGTACAGGCCGGCGAACAGATCGATGTTCTCGCTAACCGTCAGATCGCCGTACAAGGAGAACTTCTGCGACATGTAGCCGATCGCGCGGCGGATCAACGCCGCCTCGCGCGCGACGTCGAGACCCGCGACGGTAGCATTGCCCGTGGTGGGAACCAGCAGGCCGGTAAGCATTTTGATGGTGGTGGTCTTGCCCGCACCGTTCGGTCCCAAAAATCCGAATACCTCACCCGCCGCGACATCGAAGGTGACGCGATCCACGGCGGTGAAATCGCCGAACTTGCGGGTCAAGTCCCGCGCGGAAATCGCGATCTCACTCACTGCGCGCTGGCGGATACCAGGTCGATGAAGACATCCTCGAGCGAAGCATCGATCGCCTCGATTGCAGCGACCCGAATGCCGGCGCTAGCGAGCGCCGCCGCAACCAGTGGGGCGCCGTTGGGCTCGCGCACGAACACGTGCAGCGCGTCACCGAACAGGGTGGCCGCCGCGATGCTCGGAGTCTCGCGCAAAGCATCACGCGCAGCTATCAGCGGTTGCGCGCGCACGGAAATGATCTGGCCGGCCAGCGTGCGCTGAAGCACGGCCGGTGCAGCGAGCGCGATCAGCCTGCCTTCATGCAGCATTGCCACGCGGCCGCACCGTTCCGCTTCATCCAGGTATGACGTCGTGATGATTACAGTCACGCCGTCCGCGACCATTTCGCGCAGAATGAGCCACAAATCACGGCGCGAGATCGGATCCACACCAAAGGTCGGTTCATCCAGCAAGAGTACGCGCGGGTGATGGATCAATGCGCAGCAGAGCGAGAGCTTCTGCTTCATGCCACCGGACAGTTTGCCCGCGAGTCTGTGCTCGAACTCGCCGAGATTCGAGAAACGGTATAACCGCTCGAGCCGCGCCGGCCGGTCGGCTCGTGCGACTCGGTACAGGTCCGCATAGAACATGATGTTCTCGCGGACCGTCAGGTCCTCGTATAAGCCAAAGCGTTGCGACATGTAGGCGATCTCACGCTTCACTCGTTCGGGCTCAACAGCTACGCTTTGGCCAAGTACGATTGCATCGCCGGAAGTCGGCGTGAGCACGCCTGCGAGCATGCGCAGCGTGGTCGTCTTGCCCGCGCCATCGGGGCCGACGATGCCGAACAGCTCGCCTGCGCCTACGTCGAACGTCAGTGCATCGACGGCCAGCGCGTCGGCAAATCGGCGCGTGAGCCGCTGCACGGAAACCGCAATCTCATTCACCGCGGGCCGACCTCGATGACGACATCGGCAGGCACGCCGGGCTTGAGTTTGGCGTCGAGGTCGCCGAGAATCGCGATCTTCACCGCGTAAACGAGCTTCACGCGCTCCTCCTCGGTCTGCACGTTACGCGGCGTGAATTCGGCCTGATTGGCGATGAACGTCACCCGTCCGGTAAACGTCGCATCAGGATGACTGTCCGAGCTGATCGCGGCCTGCTGACCGATGCGCACGCGACCGACCTGATCCGCGCGCACGTAAATCCGAACCCAGCGATCGCCCTGGTTCATCAGCGTCATGACCGGCAGGCCTGGTGACACCGATTCGCCGGGCTCGCGGTGGCGGATGGTCACCACGCCTGCGAACGGCGCGAGAATGACCGCGTGATCGAGGGCAGCGTTCGCCTGCGCCACCGCAGCCTCGGCTTGCCGGACGACTGCGCGCTGCGCCTCTATCCGTTCGGGCCGCGGGCCTAGATCGACGAGCGAAAGCTGTTGTTCGGCCTGCTCCGCCTGCGCACGCGCTACCGTGAACGCCGTCTGTGCCTGATCGAGCGCTTCACGACTGACCGCACCGCCATCGTAAAGCCTGCGTGTGCGTGCGAGCGCCGCTTCGGCTTCCTGTGTGCGACGACGCGCGGCCTCCAGTCCGGCCTGCGCCTGCCGAATCTCTTGCGGACGTGCGCCGCGCTCGAGTTCCGCGAGCTGCGCGCGCGCGGCTTGCACCTGCGCGGCCGCCGCGTCGCGACGAGCGGTCAGCTCAGCGCCATCGAGACGCGCGAGGAGCTTGCCAGGTTGCACGACGTCGCCTTCGTCTACCAAAACTTCGATGACGCGGCCAGCAACTTGAAAACCGAGATCTGCTTCGGTCGCTTCGATCGTGCCCGATGCTTCGATACGCTTCTGCTCGTTGTTACCGCGCCGAAGCAGCACATAACCGGCGATCAGAAGCAGCAGAACGACTGGAATGAGGATCAGCCGTTTGTCTTTCATGAGCGTGTCTCCACGTTATGTGCGATCCAGCCTTCGGATAATTCGCCGGTGATACGTGCGAGCTCGATCAACGCGAGGATTTCGAGTGAGCGTGCATCGCTGAGCGCGGCACGCGCGCGCAGAAGATCGGCCTCCGCCGTGAGGTAATCGGATTGCACGCCAGCACCTACCGTGAGCGCTAGGCGGTCGATGCGTGCAACTTCTGCCAATTGCGCAATCGCCGCCTCGAGCGCGCTGGCGCGCGCGCGTGCCGCCACGAGCGTAGACAAGGCGCGGTCGACTGCTTCGTCGATGCTGCGAATGGTCAGTTCCCGTTGCGCCCGCGCAACCCGCAGCTCCGCCGCTGCGCGCTCATTGACTGCCTGGCGCCCACCACCGGTGATCAGCGGATACGAAAGTTGCAGACCGGCCTGCCATTCACCCTGCGCGCGGCTGTCTTTGCTGGCGTATTCCACGAAGCGGCCGCCGAGCTGAACGCGCGGCAGCCACAGCCCGCGTGCTTCCGCGCGGGTGGCCGCCGCCGCTTCGATCTCGTGGGCGGCGCGCTGTAGATCCGGTGCGTTTCGTGCCCGTTGTTTCAGCTCGCCTGCGCCTGGCAGCTCCTCGCGCCTTGGCAGGACGCGCGCAAGCGCGCTGTTACGTACGGCAGCCGGCGTCAGGGCGAGCTGCCGGGCGAGCTCGTTTTCCGCAATGTCCACGTCGGTTCGACTGGTTACCGCTTCGGCGCGCGCCGCGCTGAGTGCGGCATCGGCGCGCAAGAGTACCACGCGCGCTGCCCGTCCTTCTTCGACCAGCTGCCTCGCGCGCGCTCGCTCGGCCTCGAGCGCGGTGATGCGGTGGCCGTGCGCATCGGCAGCTTCGCGAGTGGAAACGACGCGCAGGTACGCGCCTGTGACTTCCGCAATGACTTGCATTGAGGCAGAGCTCGCGCCGGTTCTGGCTGCCGCTGCCAGCGCTTCGGCGCGAGCGATGCGTGCGCCCCGCGCTGCATCGAACAACGCATAGGCCAGATTGACGCTGCCTTGCATGAGTGTTTCGTCGAAGACCGGCGGATTGCGCGGGTCGAAGCCGTGCAGGGGCGCCACAACCATCGGCTCCTCGAATTGAGTGGCATTGGCTTCCAGGTTCAGAGTCGGCAGTCGGGTCGCGCGCGTCTCGCGCACACCGCTTTCGGCGCGCGTTACGGTCGCAGCGGCCACCACTAAGGCCGGATGCGCCAACGCGCGCTTCACCGCGGCGTCCAGCGTAATCAACTCCGGCGTTTGTGCGTGAACGGACGCGCCGAATGCGAATGCCGCCACCAGTAGTCTGATTGTCATGATGCGTCCTCATGCGCGAGACCCGCACAGGCGAATTCAGTAACGTGCCGAATCAGGCGCTGACGTGTTTCCGGGTGATCAAAGTCGACGTCGCCAAGCGCTTTGAGCGGCTGGCGTACGAGGTTCATATGCACGGGCTGCGAGATGATGCTAATGGCCATCAGCGCCGGATCGCCGGCCCGGAATTCACCCGACGCCTGCCCTTCGATCACCAGCTCGGTGAGCGCGCCATGGATGCGTCTCAGCGGCAGGGCGGTGGAGGCGGGTGCCGTGTGACCGATCACGAATTCCTGAGTCATCAGTCGCGCAATGTCGGGATCGTTTGCGAGCTGCTCGAAGTAGGTGCGGACCACGGCTGCCACTCTCTGCATCGCCGTGCCGGTGCTGCGGGTAGCCGCGATGGCCGCGTCAGCCAGCGGCGTCGCGGCACTCTCGAGGACGGCGTCATACAATTTTCGCTTGCTGCCGAAGTGGTAGGTGATCGCGCCGAGGTTGGCGCGCGCGGCACTGGCGATGGCGCGCACGGACGCGCCGTCGTAGCCGTGCCGTGCGAATAGACGCCGCCCGGCGCGCAGTAGGGTGGTCGCAGTCGCATCCTGTTTCATACGTTTGTATGAATAGCCGCCACAGCCGCCACCGCAAGGACCGCCGGGTGGACGGCTACGGACCTGTGTTCCAAGTTCAATGCTGGCCGACCCGCGTATCAGCCTGCCCAAACCTCACGGTCTTGGTGCGCGGAAACGGCCGCCCAAGCTGGACGTTTGGGCCAGCATTGAACTTGGAACACAGGTCCGTAGCCATGAGAACATCCGCCACGCTGCTTTCGATTCTGGCCGTTTCCGCCACCGTAGCTGCGGCGCAACAGCCTACTACCAAACCGAAGCTCACGAGCGTCGAAGAGGCCGTTGCCGCGAGCGCCCGCCTCGCCGGCAGCAGCGGCCCGCGCAGCGTCAACTGGATCGATGGCGGCCTGCGCTTCGCATACACGATCAACAATCCGGCGACGCGCGCCGAGGAGATCCGACGCTACGACCCCGCGACTTTGAAAGATGATCTGCTGCTCGACACACGCACGCTGATGCTGCCCGGCTCGCAGCAGCCGCTTCAGTATCGCTCGTTCCAGTGGGCGCGCGACTCGAAGCACTTGCTCTTTCAAACCAACTTCCGCCCGATCTTTCGACGCTCCGGCCTGGCAGACTTCTATCTGTATTCTGTACCTACCAAAACGCTCGAGCTGGTGGCGAAGGACGCGCGCACTGCCGAACTCTCGCCGGACGGCAGCAAAGCCGGGTATGAGCGCGGCGGTGACCTCTATGTTTTCGATCTCTCGACCAAGGCCGAGAAACGACTGACTACCGGCGGCAGTGATTCGATCTTCAACGGCGTGTTCGACTGGGTTTACGAGGAAGAATTCGGCATGGCGCAGGCATGGCGCTGGTCACCCGACAGCCGAATGATCGCGTTCTGGCAAACCGATGAGCGCCAGGTTCCGATCATCCAGCTGACCGACTATTCCGGTAAGCACTGGGACTACATGAAGGTCGCGTATCCGAAGGTGGGCGATCCGAATCCGAAGGTTCGCATTGGCGTCGTCGACGTGCATTCAGGCGGGCTCGTATGGATGGACGCGAGCGATCCGACCGAGGAGTACATCCCGCGCATCTATTGGACCTCGGATCCGAACCCCCTCGCCATCATGACGCTCAACCGCGCACAGAATGATCTGCGGCTGTATTTCCATGACGTTCGCACCGGCGCACGCCGCCTGATCATGCAGGAGAAGGCGAAGACTTTTATCGACGTCTTCGACTTCTTCGCCGGCGTTCAGGACTTCATGATCTTTCCCGAAGGCACGCGCGAGTTTTTCTGGCTCTCTGATCGCGACGGCTATCAGCACATCTATCGATACGACTACAATGGCAAGCTGCTCAATCAGGTCACGCGCGGTTCGTTCATGGTCACGCGCATCGAAACCATCGATCCGAAGACGAAAACGATCTACTACGCGTCGACTGAAACATCACCGCTCGAGCGCCATCTCAACGCCGTCAGTTTCGACGGCAGAAGCAAGCGCAAGCTGACGCAGGCGCGCGGGCGGCATCTCTTCAACATGTCACCAGCCGGCAATTACTACATCGACACGTGGTCGAACACGAAGCAGCCGCGCCAGGTCGAGCTTTGGAGCACGGCGCCGAGGCGGCTGACCACGCTCGAAGACAACGCGGCCGTCACGCAGTACATCGCGTCGAAGGCGTACTCGCCGGCTGAGCTATTCAAGTTTACGACGACCGATGGCGTGACACTGGATGGCTCTATAATCCGTCCCCCTGATTTCGACGCCACCAGGAAGTACCCGGTGATTCTTTCGATTTATGGCGGTCCCGGCTCCCAACAAGTCTACGATCAGTTCGCCACCAGCGGCTGGGACCAGTATCTCGCGCAGCAGGGCTTCATCGTGGTCGGTCTCAACAATCGAGGCAGCGGCAATTACAGCCGTGATTTCCAGAAGATGGTGTATGGTCAGCTCGGCAAGTGGGAGAGCAACGACTTCGCGGAGGTCGGCCGCTGGCTCGCGAAGCAGCCATACGTCATGGCCGATCGCATGGCGATCCACGGTACGAGCTACGGCGGATACATGACCATCTACACGATGGAGCAGCATCCGGATGTGTTCCGCGCCGGCATCTCGAACTCGCCGGGCACCGACTGGAGTCTTTACGACACGATTTACACCGAGCGGTATATGGGTCTGCTGCCGGACAACCAGGCGGGCTACGAAGCCAGCTCGGCAGTAGCGCATGCGAGCAGGCTGAAAGGTTATTTGCTGCTCGTGCACTCGGGCCTCGACGAGAACGTGCATCCGCAGCACACCATGCAGCTGATTACCGCGTTGACCAACGCAGGCAAGGACGCGGCTTTGCGTTTCTTCCCGCCCGGTGCGCATGGCGCGGCCTACAATCAGGCGAGCTACGTCACGATGCTGAAGGTTTACGCGAACACCTGGTGTGAGCAGCTGAAGGTTGGCTGCGAAGCAGCGAATCTGAATGAGGGAAAGCAGCCAGTATTTTGAGAGTATGTGAATGTGAGAGTGTGGGAGTATGAGATAACGACATCTCACAGTCCCACAATCTCACACTCTCACACTCACCAGATCTTCACTCGCTCCGCCGGCGCCCTGTAAAGCTTATCGCCGGGCTTGACCTCGAACGCGGTGTAAAACGCGTCGATGTTGGTCAGCGGCGCAAACGCGCGGAACGCGCCGGGTGAGTGTGAATCGGTCAGCAGCTGATTGCGCAGCGCCTCAGCCCGTGCCTTGGAGCGCCATACCTGCGCCCAACCCATGAAGAAACGCTGGTCACCGGTGAAGCCGTCGATGACCGGCGCTTCCTTGCCTGCGAGTGACATGCGATACGCGCGGTACGCGACGGCCAGTCCGCTCAGGTCGCCGATGTTCTCACCCATCGTCAGCTTGCCGTTGATGTGCATGTCAGGCAGCGGGTAGTACGCCTCGAACTGCGCGCCGAGCCTGGTCGTGCGTTCCTCGAACGCCTTGGCGTCCTCAGCAGTCCACCAGTCGCGCAGGTTACCGTTGCCATCCGATTTGCGCCCCTGATCATCGAAGCCGTGGCTGATCTCGTGACCGATCACGGCACCAATACCGCCGTAGTTGACGGCGTCATCGGCATTCATGTCGAAGAACGGCGGCTGAAGAATGCCGGCCGGGAATGTGATCTCGTTGTTTACCGAGTTGTACGACGCGTTCACGGTCTGCGGCGTCATGCCCATGCGCCAGCGTTCGACCGGCTGGCCGAGACGCTGCCAGCTCTCCGCGCTCCCGAAGCGACGCGCGCGCATGACGTTGCCGACCAGGTCGGTCTCGCTGACCTGCAGTGCGCTGTAATCGCGCCAGCGCTCCGGGTAGCCGATCTTGACCTTGAACTTCGCAAGTTTGTCTTGTGCCTGTGCCTTGGTCGCCGGTGACATCCACTCAAGCTCGTCGATGCCGGCCTTGAAAGCCGCGAGCAGATTCTTGACCAGCAGATCCATCCGCTCTTTCGCTTGTGGCGTGAAATGTTTTTCGACATACAGCTTGCCGATCGCTTCGCCGAGCGCCCCCTCGGTTTCGCTGATTGCGCGCTTCCAGCGCGGCCGCATCTCCTGCTGTCCGGAGATGACCTTGTTGTACTTGAATTGGGCGTTCTCGAACGCGCGCGGCAGGTTGTCCGCGTACGATGACAGTAGCCCAAACGTCAGATACTCCTGCCAGGTTGCGATCGGCGTATTCGCGATAATCGCGTCGACTGCCGTCAGGTAGTCCGGCTGACGGACGATTACTTCAGCAACGGCTGAGCCGCTCAGCGTGCTGAGATATGCCTGCCAATCGAATTTCGGCGCGCTCGCCGCGACGGCGGTAACCAGCATCTTGTTGTAGGTCGCATTGCGGTCACGATTGCGGGTGCGGTCCCATTGCGTCTCGGCGAGGCTGGTCTCGAGCGCGAGAATGCGCTGCGCGGCACCGCTCGGATCGGGCAGACCCGCGAGCGTGAATACTTCCGCGCTGTAATCCGTGTATGCTTTACGAATGCCGGTGAACTTCTCGTCCTGGCGCAGATAGTAGTCGCGGTCGGGCATGCCGAGCCCCGACTGACTGATCGACACTGCGTACACATCCGAGTTCTTGGCATCCTGGCCGACATTCGCACTGACCGGCGCGCGCACGCCGACGCGCGCGAGTTGCGCGAACGTGGCAGGCAGCTCAGCGTGCGATTTTACCTTCCTGATTACGGCAAGCTCAGTTTCGAGCGGCGAGATGCCCAGCGTCTCGAGGCGTGCGGTGTCCATATAGCTGCGATAGAAGCCGCCGACTTTCTGCTTGATCGAGCCGGCCGGGTTATTGCCCGCGGCGGCTTCCTCGATGATCTCGCGCAACGCGAACGCAGCCTTGTCGCGCAAATCCACGAATGATCCATACGACGACATCTCCGGCGGAATCTGCGTGCGATCAGCCCACATTCCATTCACATAGCGGAAGAAATCATCCTGCGGCCGCGCCGAGCGATCCATGCCGGATACGTCGATGCCGAGGGCAGGCGTGCTGGATTTGACTTGTGCCGACGCCGGCGTTGCAACCGCAACGGCGAAAACGACGGCACGAAGGACTCTGAGCCTCATGCGTGCACCTGTCTGAAACGAGTAAAAATGGGGTCCAGTAATCTGTTTGAACGACACTGCCTCGTCTAGGGCTATGCCGGACGGATGGGCTCGAAGGCGCCGGCCTCGCGATTTTTACGAACGTTGTCCCAGGTGAAATATTGGCCATTCATCGCGATGTAGACACCTGCCGGCAGGACCTGCGCGAACGACAGCGCGCTGCCGAGGTTGAAAAGACCGTCCGAGCTGCCGAATGCGTAAGGCACCATGGCTCCGGTCAGAACGATCGTCTTATCGGCAACTTCCTGCGCGATCGCGTGGGCGGTCTCGACCATCGTGTCGGTGCCGTGCGTGACCACGATCTGCGTCTCCTCGCAACGCCGGCAATTGTCGACGATGGTGGCGCGATCCTCCTCTGTCATTTCCAGACTGTCGACCATCATGAGGGTGCGAACGGAAACATCGAGCTCGCAACGGCCGAGGCGCAACATCTCCTGTACGTGCGTGTCCTGGAAATCGAGCGTGCCGCGCAGCTCGTCGTATTCCTTGTCGAACGTGCCGCCAGTCACAAAGACGCGGATGGTCATGCCGCTATGATAGCACGCTGCTCAATCCGCCGCAGTATCGGTGGGTCCCGCTTGCCGCTGCTCCGATGACGAATCGGTTTTTGTGGATTTTGGAAAGATGAGACTCGCGACGACCGACGTCGCCAGGATCGCCGCGACCACGCCGAGCGCAACGCCGACCGGAATCTCGAGCACATCGGAGAGCAGCATCTTCACGCCCACGAAAATCAGGATCGCCGAAAGCCCGAGCTCGAGGTAATGGAAGCGATGGATCACCCCTGCCAGCAGAAAATACAGCGCGCGCAAGCCGAGTATCGCGAATACGTTCGACGTGTAGACAATGAATGTGTTGGTCGTGATGCCGAAGACGGCGGGTATTGAATCGACGGCGAAAATCAGATCGGTGGTCTCTACCATCATAAGGACGACAAACAGCGGCGTCGCCACTCTGCGCACGCGGCCGTTAACGTTTTCCTTGATGAAGAAATGCTTGCCGTGATAACGAGTCGTCACTTGCAGCTTGCGCCGAACCAGCTTGAGAACCGGATTGTGATCCGGCTCGACGTCATGCACACCGCGCGTGGCCATGCGCAATCCGGCAAAGATCAGGAAGGCGCCGAAGATGTAGATGACCCAGTGAAATTCCTTGATCAGCGCCGCGCCGGCCGCGATCATGAATCCGCGCATCAGCAGTGCGCCCAGGATGCCCCAGAACAACACGCGATGCTGGTACTCTTTCGGTACGCGGAAGTAGGAAAAGATCAGAACGAAGACGAAGATGTTGTCGACCGACAGCGCCTTTTCGACGAGGTAACCCGTCAGGAACTCGAGTCCGGCCGTGCGCCCCAGCAAATGGTAGACGCCGAAGTTGAAAATCATGGCGAGCATGACCCACACGACGGTCCAGCCCGTCGCTTCCTTCAGCGATACTTCGTGAGCGTGCCGATGAAAGACACCGAGATCGAGTGCCAGCATGGCCAGCACGAATACGTTGAAGCCAAGCCACAGCCACATCTGATCGATCATGTATATTGATCAGAGCATGAAGAATGCCCCCGGCCAGACCGGCGCGCGTACGCGGATGTCGAAGTCATCCGGCGCGTACTGCGCGCGGGCTAGCGTGTCGTCGCGCTCGCCAGGTGCGTGAGCGTTTGTGCCAGCAGCCGCGCTGAGCGCGGCGCACTGCCGAGACTCGCAACCGTCGCGGCAAGCTGGTTCAACGTGTCACGGCGCGCGGCGCCCTCCATGCGTTCCGCGCGATCCAGCTCGCTCGTGATGCTCGCGATGCGAGCTGCCGGAATGCTGCTGCTTCGCTTCAGCTGATCGAGGTACGCGCGCGCCACCGCGAAGCTCGCCGGCCAGACCAGCCTGGTTTGCGTTTGAGGATTGAAGACAGCCACACGCACGACATCTGCTGCTGCTATTTCCTTGTCCGACAAACGCTCGCTTGGCGTCAGCCGGAAGACATCGAGACCACGTCCGATTTCCGAGCCGTAGATGTACCCGTTGTACCAATAGGCTGACCAGAATCCGCCCAGCAACAGCTCGGTTGCGCTGTACGGGCCACGGTCGAAGTACGCGATTTCCACCGGCCGCGCCGGGTCCGTGAAATCGAATACCGAGACGCCGCCCTGGTACCATGCCTGCGCCATAATGTCGCGGCCGGGGACCGGGATCAGCGAACCATTGTGCGCCACGCAATTCTCGACGGAATCCTGCGGCGCCGGCAGCTTGTAATAACCCACATGCTGGAGTTTGCGGTTCGCGAGGGTGAAGATCGCGTCCGCACCCCACCGCTCGGGATCGATGTTCCGGCAGCGCGGCGCCAGACCGCCGCCCCACTCGTCCGTGAACAGCACCCTGCTCGCGTCGTTGTTGAAGGTCGCGGAATGCCAATATGCGAAGTTGGGGTCGACGACTTCAGCGACCCGCACAGGGTTGGCAGGATCGGAGATGTCCAGGAGGATGCCGTTGCCCGAGCACGCGCCCGCGGCAAGCCCGATCTCGGGATACGCAGTGATGTCGTGACACTGGTCTGTAACCGCGGTCTCCTGCGTGTTCGCACCGTGGGTTCCGCCCTTCCAGAGACCCGCGATATCGCCGGTCTGCGGGTTCGCGAAGATGCGCGGCGCGTTGACAATGCTCGCGGTCTGTGGCGCGGCAACCGGCACCTTGATAACCTCGATGCGGAAATAGGAAGTGTTCGGATCCTGCTGCGGCGGCAGCCCCGAGCAGCCGGCCAGCTCGGCGGCAGGGCGCACCATGCTCGCGCCCGAGACGTAGATGTAAACGTGCGCGGTGTCCTTCGGATCGGGCACCAGCGTGTGCGTATGCGAGCCGCGACAAGTCTGGATCGCCGCGACCTGCCTTGGCTTCGTCAGATCGCTGATGTCGAAGATGCGCACGCCGCGGAAGCGCGTGGCACTCACGGAATCTGTCATGCTTCCCTGCGTGCCACAATCGATGCGGGCATTCGGCATTTCGACCGACATGAACAACAGATTGCGATGGACCGACAGGTCGCCTTGCCCGCCCGGACACACGAACGCCGTGCGCAGCTGTGGCTTGCGCGGATCGGAGATGTCGTAAATCTGAAAACCGTGGAAGCTGCCGAGAAAAAGATGGTTGCCCCGGAATGCCATGTCGGAATTCGCGAGCAGAATGTTGCCGAGTGAATCCGGATCGAAGAAGCCTGCCGGGCGATCCACATGCGCGACCAGCTCCAGGCCGTGGCTCGCGCTGCCGGCATCGGTCCAGCCGGCCTTCAATCCGACACGAGCGTCCTGCGCGCTCGCGGTTGCCGCGATGGCAAGCTGTACGATCATTACACTCAGCAGCCGCTTCGCTTCTGATCTCATTCGTTCATTTCTCCTTCGTACCGATGAGCAGCATTCTGCGCATGCGCGCAATCTCGGCGCGTTGATCGGCATCGATGTGAGACGCGAGCTGAAACAGCTCCGCATCCTCGCCCGCGCCCTTGTTTGAGAACAATTGCTCCACCATGGTGAGCGCGCCTTCATGATGACGTATCATCAGCTGGAGGAACAGGCGGTCGAACTCGGAACCCGTCACTTTCGCCAGGCTATCGACTGCCTCAGGACTCAGCATGCCGGGCATGTGAGTGTGCTGGTGCGTGCTGTCAGCCGCCGGGCGACTACGGACCTGGAGCCACTTCAGCATCAACGCACTTTCAGAAGCCTGCGAAGCCTCCATGCGGCGCGCGAGCAGTTGAATGGCCTCGCTCTGGGCGCGACCAGGCACCAGTCGGATCATCGCGAGCGCCTGCGCATGATGCACGATCATGCCTTGCATGAAAGCGACGTCGGCCGGGACCGGCGTAGTTTGAGCGCTTGCCATCACCATGGTTAGCGGCAGCATCGCCACACTCGCGACAATTGAAGCTTTCATCGGTTGAACGTAGATACTAATGTTGAACACCCATTTCGAGGAGGTGGCAGATGGTTTCAATATTGTCGCTGTGGCTGCCCATTCTGCTGTCTGCTGTAGCCGTGTTCCTGGTGAGCTGGCTCATCCACGCGGTCCTGAAATATCACCAAACCGATTTTGCCAGGCTACCCTCCGAGGATGAGATCGCGGACTCGCTCCGCAGATACAATATCCCGCCCGGCGAGTACATGATGCCCTACGGCGGCGGCATGGAAGCGATGAAAGATCCGGCCTGGATTGCGAAGATGGAGCGGGGACCCGTGGCTATGATGACCGTAATGCCCGCGCGCAAACCCACCATGGGAGCCGAGCTCGTCCAGTGGTTCATCTACTGCCTGGTAGTGAGCATCTTTGCCGCCTATATCGCCGGACGCGCGCTGACCGCGGGCGCCGCGTATCCGGACGTCTTCCGCTTCGTCGGCGCCACCGCTTTCATCGGCTACACGCTAGCGCAGTGGCAGAACACGATCTGGTACCATCGCAAGTTGAGCACGAGCGTGAAGAACACGATCGACGGGCTCGTGTACGCGCTCATTACTGCGGGCATGTTCGGCTGGCTGTGGCCGGCCTGATCGGAGCTGCGGCCTGCAAAGCTGTACAACATGCCCGACACGCGCGTGACTTGAGCACGCGCGCACTGGCGTTATGTGTAGTTGCGTTGGGCTGTATCGGTTGCGCTGACGAACCCTGGCCTCGGCCTCCTGCCATTCCGAAAGCGCAATTCGTGCGCGAGTTCGAGGAGTGGCGTGACTGGCGTCATTCCCGTCTTGTGATGCCCGGCAGCGCAATCACTCATGTCGGCCTTTGGGAGCTGCGTTCCGGTGCGACGGCTTTGGGTGCGGATTCGACACTCCCGATCGTTCTGCCGGCAGCGCACCCGCCTGCGCTCGCCGGTACGCTGCGGCGCGCAGGTGCCGACATACGTTTCGAACCGGCTGCTGGTGCCCGGATTCGACTGGCGGACGGCTCACCGGTGAACGCGCCACTAATGATGGCCACCGATCGCACCGACTCTGCTACTACCCTGGCCATCGGATCGCTGCGTCTGGTTGTGCATGGCGAGCCCGGCACCGATCGCTTGTGGTTGCGAGCATGGGATGAGGAGCACCCGGCGCGCGAGAACTTCAGGCTGCCTGAATCGTATCCTCCGGACACCGCCTGGCGCTTAGCCGCCCGCTTCGAGCCATTCGAGGAGCCGCGTTACTATCGGGTTGCTGACATCACCGAGGGTACGCAAGCCTATCGGTCACCCGGCGAGCTGGTGTTCCGAACTGGTGGCAGGGAGCATCGGCTCGTGGGCTTTGCTGAATCGAACGAGACAAACTTTTTAGTAATGATCTGGGATTCGACTGCCCGGGCCGCGACTTACCAGGCGGGCCGCTATCTGCGCGTGCCATTTCCCGATTCGACTGGCTGGACTGTGATCGATTTCAACCGTGCCTACAACCCGCCGTGTGTTTTTTCTCCCTACTCGACCTGCGCCTTTGCGCCATCAGAAAATCGGCTCAGGCTCGCGGTTTACGCCGGCGAGAAGCGTCGATGAACGATTATTGACTGGGCAGCTGAAATAATGGCCGTTTTTGGTTATCTTTAACGGCTATGATTTCGATTTCCGGACTGACCAAGGATTTCGGCGACCGCACGCTCTTCGCCGACGCATCGCTCCAGCTGAACGCCGGGGAGCGCTACGGTCTCGTGGGCGCCAACGGCTCGGGCAAGACCACGTTCCTCAATATCCTGAGCGGACAGGTCGAGCCGAGCGGCGGTTCCGTATCGATTCCCAATCGTCTGCGTCTGGGTGTGCTGCGGCAGGATCAGTTCCTCTACGAGAACGAGCTGATCCTGAACGTTGCGATGATGGGCAATCCCGAGTTGTGGCAGGCCCTGGTCGAGCACGACGTGCTGCTCGCCCATGCGCACGACCATTTCGACGCCGAGCGGTACTCGGTGGTCGAGGACTCCATCAGGCGGCATGACGGCTATACCGCCGAATCACGCGCCGCTGCCATCCTCGAAGGACTCGGCCTGCCGGCCCCCGTCCACAAGCAGCCGCTTTCGACTCTATCGGGTGGCTTCAAGCTGCGCGTGCTGCTCGCGCAAGTGTTGGCCAGCGCGCCCGACGTCCTGTTGCTCGACGAGCCGACCAACCACCTCGACATTCTGTCCATTCGCTGGCTGGAAGGCTTCATTCGCGAATTCGCGGGGCCGGTGGTCGTGATCTCGCACGATCATCAATTTCTCGATGGAGTGGCGGCGCACATTCTCGACGTCGACTACCAACAGGTCACACTGTATCGCGGCAACTACACGAAGTTCGTGGAGCTGAAGCGGTCGGAGCGCGAGCGGCGCGAGAAAGACATTGCCGGTCGCGAGCGGGAGATCGCGCAGACCATGGAGTTTGTCACGCGCTTCAAGGCCAAGGCGAGCAAGGCACGCCAGGCTCAAAGCAAACTGCGCATGGTCGAGCGCAAGCAGGAGCAGATGCAGGAGCTGCCGACCAGCTCACGCCGCTATCCCACGTTTCGTTTGCAGGAGCAGCGTCACAGTGGTCGCGATGTTCTGAAAGTCACCGGCATAACAAAATCCTATGGTGACAAGCAGGTGCTGCACGGCATCGATCTGATCGTGCGGCGCGGTGACCGGCTGGCCATCATGGGCCCGAACGGCATCGGCAAGTCGACGCTGCTCAGGATCATAATGGGCGAGGTTGCTGCGGATGGCGGTGCAGTCGAATGGGGCTACGAGACGTATCGTGGATACTTCGAACAGGATCATCACGAGAGTCTCGAGACCCAGAGCATGACGGCCGAGCAGTGGATCACGCAATTCTGTCCGGACCGCGGTATCGGTTATGTGCGCGGCGAGTTGGCGCTCATGCTTTTTTCAGGCGACGATCCCAGGAAGCAGCTGAGCGCGCTCTCGGGCGGTGAAGCCGCGCGCCTGGTTTTTACGCGCCTCGCCATTGAAAAGCCGAATGTGCTCGTGCTCGACGAGCCGACCAACCATCTCGATCTCGAGTCGATCGAAGCGTTGGTCGAAGGTCTGAAAGCGTATGAGGGCACGCTGATCGTCGTGTCGCACGACCGCTGGTTCATCGGCCAGCTGGCCACCCGCATCGTCGACATTGAAGCAACCGGCGTCGTGGATTATCAGGGCACCTACGAAGAGTACGTCGCGTTCTGCGGCAACGACCGGCTGGATGCCGAGCAGGTCGCGCTGGCCGAGAAGCAGAAGAAGCAGAAGAAGCTTCAGCGCGCCGGGAAATAGTCGCGCGACCGCGTTGCAATGATCACGGTCGAGGCGGCTGTCGAAACTCTTGCGACCGCACTAGCGGTCGAGCGGGCCGGGGTGGCGGCGTTCGGGAGCATAACGTGCGCGAAATAATTGCCAAAACCCGGGTCATGGCATCCACACCGGTCTGTGCGACCAGGCGCGTCTCCATTATCTTTGCGAATTGGCCCGGCAGACCTGACCCGTTTCGCCTCAATCTCAAGTGAAAACCATGAACATTCCGCGCAGGCGTCTTCTTTTCTTCGGGGGCGGCGGTCTCCTCGGCCTGACCGCGCTGCTGATCTTTGTCGGCACTTCAGCCGGCGGCGTCGACAGCGAGCTTACCGCGCATGTCACGCGTGGTGAGTTCAAGGTCGTCGTGACTACGACCGGTGAGCTGCGCGCCCGCAAATTCGTTCAGATACAGGGACCGACCAATGCGCAGCAGGCACAGCAGTATCAAATGAGGATCTCCTCATTGGTGCCGGAAGGCACGGTCGTAAAAACCGGCGATGTCGTCGGCGAGCTGGACCGCTCAGGCATTGCCTCGAAAGTCCAGGAAGTTGCGCTGGCGCTTCAAAAGGCCGACGCGCAGTACGCGCAGGCGCAACTCGATTCGACGCTGACTCTCGCGCAGGCACGCGAGGACATTCGCAATCTCGAGTATGCACTCGAGGAAAAGCAGATCATCAAGGATCAATCGACGTACGAAGCGCCGTCGGTGAAGCGACAGGCGGAGATCGATCTGGACAAGGCGAAGCGCGCGTTCGAGCAGGCCAAAGCGAACTATACCACCAAGAAGCGGCAGGCCGAAGCGAAGATGCGCGAGGTCGGCTCAGACGTCGAGCGTCAGAGCAATCTGCTCAAAATCGTGCAGGCCGTGATGAACGGTTTCACGATCCGCGCACCTGCGCCCGGCATGGTCATCTACGTCAAAGAATGGAACGGCCAGAAGAAGACGACCGGTTCCCAGATCAATCCGTGGGATCCCACCGTCGCGACGTTGCCCGATCTCTCGCAGATGGAGTCCGTCACTTACGTGAACGAGATCGATGTGCGCAAGATTGCGGTCAACCAATCCGTCGACATCACGCTCGATTCCGATCCGAACAAGAAGCTGACCGGCAAAGTCGTGCAGGTAGCGAATGTCGGCGAGCAGCGACCGAACGCCGATGCCAAGGTTTTCGAGGTGAAGATCGAAGTGCAGCAGGTCGATACCACGCTGCGTCCCGGCATGACGACCGGCAACGCCGTTCTGACCTCGACGGTCAAGAATGTTCTTCACATTCCGCTCGAGGCGGTCGCGATCGAAGGCGATCTGACGTTCGTCTACCGCCGCTCAGGCCGGCGCATCGTGCGGCAGCAAATCGTCACGGGGACCATGAACGAAGATCAGATTATCGTTCTGCATGGTCTCGATGAAAATGCCGAAGTGCTGCTGACGCCGCCGGCGGAGCCTGAGACACTGTCATTGACGCGACTCGCGCCGGAGCTGCTGCCGGCCAAAGACACGTCGAAGGCGAAACCCGACTCCGCCGCGGCGAAAGTGCCCTGACCGTGCGGCGCATTCCATCTTACGCGACGCTGCGAGCGACGTATCGCGCGCACATCGAGCCGAGTATTCGGATCGCGCTCGATGCCGTGTCGCGCAACAAGCTGCGCGCGGGTCTTACATCGCTCGGCATTCTGTTCGGCGTGGCCTCGGTGATTGCGATGTTGGCGATTGGCAGTGGCGCCGAACAGGAGATCCTCGAGCAGCTGCGCTTGCTCGGGACCAACAATTTCGTGATTCAGCCGATAGAAGAGCAGGAAGAAGGCGAGGCCAGGGACCAAGGCGACAAGGAACAAAAGCGCTTTTCGCCCGGCTTGAACATGAACGATGCGCGCAGCATAAAGGCGGTGCTGCCGCGCGTTGACGCGGTGAGCGGCGAGCTCGTACTGCAAACGTTGATTACGCGCGAAGGACACCGCCGTTCCGGCAAGCTGGTCGGCGTGGATACCACGTATTTCAGGTTGCTGAACCTGTCGCTGGCGCAGGGTCGCGGCTTCACACCAATCGAAGTCGAGGGCTCCGCGCCGGTCGCGATTATCGGACATGGCGTGAAGACACGCTTCTTCACCACCGAAGCGCCGCTCGGCCGTCGCATCAAAGTCGGCGAGAACTGGCTTACGGTCGTTGGCGTGCTCACGGACCGCCAGGTACCGCAGGAGACTGCGGGCCGACTCGGTATCCGCGATGCGAACATGGATGTCTACGTACCGCTGTCGACCGGCGTGCTTCGTTTCCGCAACCGGTCCCAGGTCACCGCCGCCGACATTCAACGATTGGCGCGGCGGTTCAATAACGATAACGACAACGCCGCGAATCTGGACGAAGCCGTGCGCGCCGAACGAGCCAACTATCATCAGCTCGACCGGATAATCGTTCGTGTGAATGACGCGGAGTATGTCGCGTCGGTTGCCGATGTAGCCCGTCGCATGTTGACGCGGCGGCACAATCAAGTCGTGGACTTCGAGATCAGTGTGCCCGAGCTGCTGCTGAAACAGGAACAGCGCACCAAGACGATCTTCAATATCGTGCTCGGCGCCATCGCATCCATTTCGCTGATCGTCGGCGGCATCGGCATCATGAACATCATGCTGGCTTCGGTACTGGAGCGCATTCGTGAAATCGGCGTGCGGCGGGCACTGGGCGCGACGCGCCGCGACATCCTCGGCCAATTTCTCGCCGAGGCCACCATGATCAGTCTCGGCGGCGGCCTCGCCGGCATCGTGTTGGGCTTTACGTTCAGTCTGGCGATCGAAAAGCTGGCAGGTATCGAGACGATCGTGTCGTTCGCGTCGGTTGCCGTCGCGTTTGCGGTTTCGATCACTGTCGGTCTGGTCTTCGGCATTGTGCCGGCGTGGCGTGCGTCCGAGCAGGACCCGGTCGTGTCATTGCGCTACGAATAGGAAAGGTATTCGATGAAGTATCACATTACCGCGGCACTGCGTATCGCAGGCGTATGGTGCTGCGCGCTCGGTGCGGTGACGGCTGTCGCCCGTGCCCAGGATTCAGCGGCTTCAGCCAGCGCGCCACTCACACTCGAGCAGGTTGTCGAGCGTGCCAGCCGTGAGAGTTACGGCGCGCAGGCCGCGCGCAGCGGCCTCGACGCGGCGCGTCTGCGCAGCAGCGCGTTCGATGCGCGGCTGCTGCCGCAACTCTCACTGGGCGGAATGGCGCCCAGCTACAACAAATCGATCAGCGCCGTCATCCAGCCGGACGGATCGACAGCGTACGTACCGGTGGGTGAGATGGAGACGGCGGTGAACCTGACGTTGTCGCAAGCTGTTCCGGTGCTTGGCGCGCGGGTGTTCCTGTCATCTCTCATAAATCGCATCGAGCCGCTCAGTTCAGACCGGTCACGCTACTATCAATCGACGCCGATGCTGATCGGCATCGAGCAGGAGCTTTTCCGGCCGCGCACGCAGTTGTGGGACGGCCGCGAACAGGATCTGCGTCTGCGCATCGCCGAGCGTTTGTTCCTGGAATCGCGTGAGGAAGTCGCTGCGCGTGCCGCTGCTGCCTATTTCGACGTGCACGCTGCACAAGTAGCGGTCACCAACACGATCGCGAACGTCGCCGTGAATGACAGTCTCTACCAGATCTCGCAGGGTCGCTATCAGGTCGGCAAGATCGCGGAGAACGACCTGCTGCAAAGCGAGCTGGCCGTGCTGCGCGCGCGCACTGCCGCCGACGCCGCGCAGCTCGAGCGGGAGCGCGCACTGGCAGCGTTGCGCCTGGAGCTCAATCTACCCGATGACGCGCCGCTTGCGATCGCGCCGCCGCCCGTTTCGCTGAACCTCACCATCGATCCAAAGCTCGCTGCTGCCGAGGCGCTGAAGAACCGTCGCGAGCTGACCGAGCTGGAGCTGCAGGACGTCCAGACGCAACGACGCATAACGACCGCGCGGCTTCAGAACAGCTTCAGCGCGCGACTGACGGCCGGCTTCGGCTTCAACCAAACGGCTCGCTACTTCGACGAAGCGTACCGCTCACCGCTGCAACAGCAACGTTTCGAACTTCAGGTGGATATGCCATTGGTGCGCTGGGGGGCGGGACGCGATGAGGTGGGGGCCGCCCGCGCGGAAGCAGCGCGCGTCGGTGCGCTCGCCGACCGGTCGCGCCGCGAGCTGTCGCAGCAAGCTTATTTTGCCGGGCGCCGTTTTACACAGGCCCAGTCGCAGCTCGTCGTAGCGGCGAAGGCCGATACCGTCGCAACGCGTCGCTTCGATGTCGCGAAGGATCGCTACGTCATCGGCCGCATCGGGATCGGCGATCTCTACATTGCGCAGACTGAGAAGGACGCGGCATTGAAATCGTATGTCGAGGCCGTGCGGGCGTACTGGCTCGCGTTCTATGAGCTTCGACGGATTACTCTGTACGACTTTCAGGTCGGCCGGCCAATCGATTAAGTCCTGACGCACGCATCCTGCGTCAGCAACGCCGGCGTATGGATGACAGCCCGGTTCCCGATCAGGCGCCCGCGCCGGAGGTGCTCGAATCGCTTGCCCTGGAGCTCCAGCAGCTCAGGGAGCACGTGGTCGCGAGCGAAGCCGAGCTTGCCGCGGATTTCGAGAAGGTTCATCCGGAAAATCTGCCCAGTGCGCGCAACCTTGCGCACTACCTCGCGCTCCGGCGTCACGACATCCGCAGCCTCCAAATGCGGCTGGCCCAGCTTGGGCTATCGTCGCTAGGCCGGTCCGAGCCCCATGTCCTCGTTACACTGGATCGGATTCTCGCGATGCTCGCGCTCGCACGTGGCACCACGCCGCCCGAAACTCCGCCGCCACCTGTTGGCTTTCAACATGGCGAGCGCATCCTCGCGGAAAACGCGCGCCGATTGCTCGGGCCGCCGCGCGCCCATCGGAACGTGCGCGTCATTGTGACCATGCCCACCGAGGCGGGCAGCGACCCGCAGATCGCCGCCAATTTGTTGGACGCAGGTATGGACTGCGCACGCATCAACTGCGCGCGCGATGATGCCACAGTTTGGGCCGGGATGGCCGACAACGTTCGGGCGGCGGAGCGCGTGCACGGTCGTGAATGCAAGATTCTGGTGGATCTGGGCGGCAGAAAGTTGAGAACAGGCGCGATTCCTGGCCGCGCGAAACTCCTCGAGCTCGGCGTGGGCGACCGCTTCGAGCTGCTGGTGCAAGGAAGTCCGTCTCCAAAGCGCCGCACATCGCTGCCGGGCATAACATGCTCGACACCCGGAATCTTTCAGGATGTGCAAACTGGCCAACCGATTTGGTTCGACAATGGCAGAATCGGAGGAATCATCGAAGACAGAACCGCTGACCGTCTCCGCATTCGAGTGACGCATGCCAAATCCGGCGGCAGCAAGCTGCGGCCCGAACGCGGCATCAATCTGCCGGAGACAGAGCTGACGCTACCGGCGCTCGGCGCGAAAGACCGGGCCGACTTGGCGCAAGTGGCTGCCTGGGCGGACGTGATCGAGCTGTCTTTCGCGCAACGCGAAGAAGATGTATCGGCACTGCATGATGAGCTACGCCGACATCACGCGGAAGCCGTCGGCATAATCCTCAAGATCGAAACGCGGCTCGGATTTGCGGAGCTGCCGCGCCTGCTGCTCGCGGCGATGCGCTGCCGAAGCTGCGGTGTGATGATCGCACGCGGCGACCTGGCGGTGGAAGCAGGGTTCGAGCGCATGGCAGAGATGCAGGAGGAGATCCTCTGGATCGCCGAAGCAGCGCATCTGCCGACCGTGTGGGCAACGCAGGTACTCGAGAACCTCGCCAGGGAGCGCACTCTATCGCGGGCCGAGGTTACGGACGCGGCAATGAGCGGACGTGCCGAAGCGGTGATGCTGAACAAAGGACCGTACATCGTAGATGCGATTCGTACGCTCGACGACATCCTCGGCCGCATGCAGGAGCACCAATCGAAGAAACGCCCGTTATTCCGCGCGCTTCGCGTGAGCGCGAGTCTCTGGGACTGAGGCCGCAAGAGCGCTTTCCACTTCGGCGCGCACGAACGCATCTCGTTCGATCGAAGAATGAGCGGCCAGAGCTTGGCGAGCAGACTCGGAGCCGATTTCGCCGAGTGCCCACGCTGCGTGTCCACGAACGAGTGGCTCTGCATCAGACAATGCGTCAGCCAGCACTGGGACTGCCTCGACTGACCGGGAATTACCGAGCGCAACCGCCACATTGCGCAAAAAGCCGGAGCGGCGCGCACGGCGGATGGCGGACCCACAAGAAAACTCATCCCATTCCGCTTCATCCATCCGCATGAGCCGCGCGAGCCTTCCTCTCTCCGCGTCTCTGCGTGAAACAAAGTCCTGCTCGCCCGTGATCTGAACAAATTTTGGCGAGTTCCATGGACAGACTTCCTGACAGATGTCACAACCGAAGATGCGATTGCCTAGCAGCGGTCGCAGCTCACGCGGGATCGGACCGCGCTGCTCGATCGTCAGATAGGAGATGCAGCGAGCCGCATCCATTACGGGCGCCCCATTAGCATCGCGGCCTAGCAACGCGCCGGTGGGGCATGCCTGCACGCAGGCATTGCAGGTGCCGCAGTGGTCATCGACAAACGCGTCGTCGTATTGCAGATCGAGATCGAGCAGCAACGCGCCCAGGAAAAAATACGAGCCGCGCTTCGGGTTGATGATCATTGTGTTGCGGCCGAACCAGCCGATGCCGGCGCGCTGGGCCAGCTCGCGCTCGAGCACCGGTCCAGTATCGACGTACGCACGTGAGAGCGGCAGCTCTTGCCCGATTTTGCTTTCGACAAACCTCAGAAGCGCCATGAGCTTTGTCTTGATGACCTTGTGATAATCCCGCCCGCGCGCATAGCGCGCGATAATCCCGTCTCCGTCTCCGCCTCCGCCTTCGTCTCCGTTGAAATAATTGAGAGCGACAACGACCGCGGATCTGAAATGAGGCTCCGGCATGAGTCGGCGCGCAACCGCATCCTCACGCGCCAGGTACGCCATTTCGCCGTGACGGCCGGCCGCGATCCAGTCGCGATAGAACTGCGCATTGTCGGACGGACGCACCTCGGCAATACCGGCCAGGTCGAAACCCAGACGGCGTGCCTCTGCCTTGATGCGATCGGTAAGTACGTTCATATTCCCGCCCATGTCCAAGGTAATACACTTAGCGCACTCACCGGATTCAGACGACGCGTTCATGTTCTACGCGCTCGCGACCGGCAAGATCGATACGGGCGATCTCGAATTCGTGCACGAGCTTCAGGACATCGAGACGCTGAACCGCCGCGCCCTCGAGGCCGAGCTCGAAGTCACCGCAGCCTCGATTCACGCGTACGCGTTTCTGGCCGACCAGTACGCGCTACTTCCACACGGCGCATCCATGGGCGAGGGTTATGGCCCGCGCCTGGTCGGGCGCGAGCCGCTGTCAGAGGAAGAGCTGCGCACGAAAACCGTCGCCGTCCCGGGCTTGCTCACTTCGGCGTATCTCGCGCTACAGCTCTATGTGCCCGGCATCAAGACGGTGGTGGTTCCTTTCGATCAGATCCTGGAGCGCGTCGCCGCGGGTGAGTTCGAGGTGGGCCTGCTGATTCACGAGGGTCAGCTTACCTACCAGGACGCTGGACTATTCCTGGTTCGTGATCTTGGCGAGTGGTGGGCCGAGCAAACCGCTGGCCTGCCGCTTCCGCTCGGCGGCAACTTGATTCGGAAGGACCTGGGCACGGAGATGATCAAGCGGGTGTCGCGCATTCTGCGCGCGTCCATCGCATTCGGTTTGAAGGATCGCAAGAATGCCCTCGCGCACGCAGAAGCGTACGGCCGCGGTCTCGACACCGCAAAGACGGATGAGTTCGTGGCCATGTACGTGAATCAGCGGACGCTGGATTATGGCGAGGATGGCCGCCGCGCAGTGCAGCTGTTCCTGGACCGCGGCTATGAGGCGGGCTTGATTCCGCGCCGCGTCGAAGCGGTTTTCGTCGAAGACTAGCTAGTGTGCATCCGGAAACGGTGGTTTTCACCGGTAGTCGGGAGCTCTGTTAATAGGATAAGCGGGCGTTCGGGCGTCAGCAGTCGGCGGATGCGTGTGCATTGTGATCTTTCCTCACCAGTATTTCCGTGCACGGCCGCTCCTGGTGACACGTCTGCGAAGCCCGCTCGCGAGCAGGCCTGTGTAACTGCTCGTGTCGTCTGCTTCTCAGGCCAGCTGGTAGCGGGCGAGCGTGAGCAGATTACCCGCGATCACCGATGTCATCACGTAACTCGCGAAGGACGCTGCGCCTTTCCAGGTGCAGCGGTCCAGACCCAAGGCCCGCTTCAGAAAACTGATCAGTCCCTCGATGCCGGCCCGAAAGTTTCGTAGGCACCGGTAGATCCATGTTGAGCGCGTCATCTCGCTGATTTCAAGACCGCGTTTCTTTGAGAATGCGAGATCGGTGATGCCGAGAGCTTGGCCCTGCACAAGGTTGTCCCTGGATGCAAAAGCACCGTCGAGAGCAGCCTGCTCAGGTGTGCGACCCAGGATGCGTCGTTGCCGGCGTAGCATGGGCACGGTCATGCTGCTGTCTGCGGGATTGCCCTGCGCCACCACGCAATCCGTGATGAGACCTGACTCGCCTGCTGCCAGGAACAGCTTGTGGCCATACAGCGTCTCCCTGCGATCCTTTATGATGATATCCGTGTGTGGCTCGAAGATCGAAACGACCGTTTGTTCCGAGGGCACACTCTCGCTTTTGAGCACACGCCGCTCCGTCTGATCGATCGCGCACCAGAACCAGGTCAGGATCTCATCCATCTCAGCAGCCACAGCCAGCGCGCCCGCCCGCCGGTGGCCGCGTGTGGTGCTCAGCGCACTGATGGCCGCGCTGGCATAACCCGCGCACCAGTGTGCCACCCTGAGCAGGTCTACATAGGCTTGCAAGCGCTCCTCAGCATTCCCGGTATGCTGAATCGCCAGCACACGGCGCTTGGCTCGCTTGCTGTGGTTGCTCCACTGATTAAAGCCGCAGGTGCGCTGCGCTTCTGCCAGCAGCCGCGTGAGCACGCGCACGCCGTCCCACAGGAGTGTGGAATCCGTGGGCGCATGGATATTCGTTTCCGTAACCGTGGCGTCGATGCGCACCCTGCGGCCCTTCTCGACGCCCTGCTCAATGGCGTATCGCACAATGCGGTGGTTGATTTTCTCCAGCGTGCGGGCACTGATCTTCTTGATGTTCTCCGCCAGCGTCGAGCGGCCGGGGGTCGGCTCCAGGGCACCAAATCCGCAAAAGCTGCGGTAGCTCACCGAGTCTGCCAAATGAAACGCCAGTTCTTCGTAACTGAAACCGTTCATCTGCTTGATCAGGACAATTCGCAGTACCTGGTCCCCCGTCAGGCCGCGCGCTCCCGTGCCCGGATGCTTCACTCCGCGCACCAAATCTTGCGCAACCAACTCGGCCATGCGAGGATTGGAAGAGAGAATCGCGCTGATCTTCTCCAGCTCGGCAGCATGCGGATGTTCGATCGGCGGGCGGCTCAGCGAAAGCTGATCTTGTCGGCGCATTCAGTTGCTTCCTCGCGTTCGCGTTTTTGTTTGTTTCGCAACTTCAAAATACGCATTGAACACAAGTGTCGCATCTGGATGCGCCGATCTCATCTCCTTACATCAAGTTACGAGTTTCCGGACGCGAACTAGCTAGCCACCGGCATCGAGGATTTCGCGCACCTTCTGAGCGAGAGCGTTCGGTGTGAACGGCTTTTCGATGAATTCCGTACCTGCCGGCAAATCTCCCTGGCGCCGTACATCCTCGGCGGTATAGCCCGACATCAGGAGCACCCTTCCACCGCGAATGCTGCCGGCCAGCGATTCGACTAATAGGCGCGCACTCGTGTCAGGCAGCACTACATCGGTGATCAGCAGCGAAAGACGTGCGCCTTGTCCCTCGAGAACCTGCTCGGCTTCAGTGCCACTGCCAGCGCTGATCACATGATACCCGCGCGCTTCGAGTATCCGTTTGGTCAGGTCGCGAACCGCGGCATCGTCATCAACGACCAGTATCGTCTCGCCGCGCCCCCCAAACGTGTCACCTGCTTTCGGCGCGCGCGCGCGGCTGATCTGCTCCGTCGCTGGAAAATAGATCTTGAACGACGTGCCTTTGCCAGGCTCGCTATAAACAAAGACATGCCCGCCTGACTGCTTCACGATACCATAAACCGTCGAGAGCCCGAGTCCGGTGCCCTTGCCATGATCTTTGGTGGTAAAGAACGGCTCGAAGATGTGTGACTGCGTTTCGCGATCCATGCCGATGCCTGAGTCCGTGACGGCAAGCATGACGTACGGTCCCGGCTCGACTTCCGCGCGTTGCCGCACAGACGGATGGTCGAGCTCGACATTCGCTGTCTTGATCGAGATCGTGCCGCCATTCGGCATCGCATCGCGCGCGTTTACTACGAGGTTGACCAGGATCTGCTCGATATGACCGGCATCGGCGCGCACCGGCCAAAGTGTGGTATCGAGCGCAGTCGTCAGCGTGATGTTCTCCGCGATCACGCGTCGCAGCAATTGCTCCATGGACGAAACGACCTGGTTGAGATCGAGCGTCTGCGGCGAGAGTGTCCGACCCCGGCTGAATGCGAGCAGCTGCCGCGTTAGCGCGGCAGCTCGCTCGGCCGAACGCAGAATCTCTTCCGCATCCGCGCGCGACGGATTCTTCGCTGGCAGGTCTTCGATCAGGAACTGCGCGTGCCCGTGAATCGCGGTCAACAGATTGTTGAAATCGTGAGCGATGCCGCTGGCGAGGCGACCGACCGCCTCCATACGTTGCGCCTGCCCTAGCTGCCGCTCCGTGTCCATTGCGTCCGCGGCGGTTACGTCGCGCAGCATTATCAGCTCTGCGCCGCCGCTCGGCTGCACGCTCGCTTCTACTTCAATGATTTCACCATCGAGTCGGCGCAGCTTCTGCCCCTCGCTACCGCGCGCGGCTATCGGAAACGCGGAAAGCACGAAGTCGCTGTACGGCACGCCCTGTAACTCGGTGGGCAAGGTGGCGCCGAGCAAATGAGCGGCCGCGCGATTAGCGTAGCGGATGCGGCCACGCGAAACGACCAGTACGGCGGCCGGCAGCGTTTGCAACAGCCGCCGGTACCGGCGTTCGCGTGACCTCATCCTGCGCATTGCATCGTTACGAGCCTTGCTCTTTTCGTTCACTAATCGTTACTCCCATCAACCCGAGCCGCTTTGCCATCACTTAATCGTCGTTAACGGGTGGCTGCTCGCCGTATACTTCCCACGAAATGTTCGTGATGCCCTTTGTTTCTTCGGTCACCTTGCCATGGTCGGTGACGGTCGGCGGCGCGTAAACTTTCTTCTGATCTGACATTGTCTCATCTCCAGGAAAAGGGAGTTCGTGCGGCGCTTACGCCGCGGTTTGTGTAGCTGCGTACTCC
>JBQTID010000072.1:0-7716 GCA_052389275.1 Gemmatimonadota bacterium
CCCAGTCCGTGATCTGCTTGTTGCCGAACGGCGTCAGCGACACGTTGTCTTCCACGAACCTGACGCCAGCAGCCGCGTCGAGCGCGTCTTCCTGATCGGTTGGAATGCTTGCGGCCAGAACGCGCACGTACTTGAATTGCCGCGTAACGCGACCGCCGAAGCTTTCGATCAAGGCGACCTCGGCAGCGCCGGGCCGCGTTTCAAAACCTACCAGAACCGACTTTTCTGATGCGACGACGTCTGCCCGCCGCTGCTCGCCGAATTCGGTTGGCGTGTCGCACGCCGCGGCCATCACGGTGACACCGAACGCAAGCGTCCATAGGGAACGAAGGTGCATCCTTGCCTCCTGAATTGTGTTGTGTCGGGGAGAGGACGGAGGTGACGCACCATGCGTGCCAAAACGACCTGGCGCGGCGCGTTCTAATCGCGATTCAAATAGCGCATTGCCATGTTCAGATTGTGGCGAATCGCCGCATCGGAGGGGTTGTGATGCGCGGCTGCCTGAAAATGTGGTAGCGCTGCTTCAATGCGTCCGGCCTGCGCGTGCGCGACACCCAGTGCCTGGTGCGCGGCCGCGACGTTAATGCGCGCTTCCGGATGACCGGGCACGCTGCGGAGCGCCGCTTCGAAATGAGTCATCGACTCTTCCACGCGTCCCTGCCTCAACAGCCCAACACCCAGGTTGCTGTGCGCATCGGGGTGCTGCGGATCGAGCCGGAGCGCATTCTTCAGATGCATGATGCCTTCGCTCAGAGATCCCTCGGCGATCAGGAGGCGTCCCAGGTTCATGTGGTGCTCGGGAATCGCTGAATTCAGCCGCAGCGCTTGCCTGAAATGTGCGCGCGCCTCTGCGACACGTCCGTCATCGGCCAGCAGCTTGCCGAGGTTGTTGTGCGCGATCCACGCGCCCGGATTGCGCGCGATAGTGGCGCGGTACAGTCGCTCGGCGGACGCGTAGTCGTGACTCTGTCGCCAGGTCAGCGCGGCGAGCGGCGTCGCCAGCAGCAGCGTGATCATGACCAGCGCGGCAGTTTGATTCACATTCAAGCGACGCGCTGCAATTACGATCGCGGCGGACAGCAGCGCGATGACTGGAATGCTCGCGAGGTACTGGAAGTGATCGGCGACGAAGGAGTATCGAAATGGAAACACGTTGACGAAACCCAATGCCGGAAACAGGCCGCCACAGAAGAGCAGCAGGACCGCGAGTGGCGCGCGCGAACGGCGTCGCAATAGCCAGAACACCGTGATCAGCACGACGATGCCGATTGGAAAGAGATACTGCCACGACACGTCGTCACTAATCGTCCAGCGCGGATAGATGAAGCTGAGGTCGAGCGGCCAGATCAGCTTGCCGAGATAGAACCACACCGCGCGCCCTGCGATCAGCGCACGCTCAATGAACGACAGCTCGAATTCGGCGCCCTGCGCGCCGATCAGGTTGCGCTCGACCCACGCCGTGAACAGTCCCGCAGCGATGCCGAGCAAGAAGAACGGAATCAGCGGCGCGACGTCGCCGCGCAGCCGCAGCGTGCCGCGCCGCCACCAGAATACAACCAGCAGCGCGGCGGGCAGCGTCGCGCTGACGGTCTTGGTCAGAAGCGCGAGCATGAAAAGCGTAAGCGCGACGATGTAGTCACGCAGATCACGCCGTTCATCGAAACGCAGATACACGAACGCGGCCGCGAGGTACAACGTGGTGGACAGTGTGTTCTTCAGCTCGCTGATCCAGGCAACGGATTCGACCTGCACGGGGTGCAGCGCGAAGATTGCGGCGGCGAGAAATGCGCCGGGTACGGCCAGCCTGCGAAGTATGAGTGCGATGAGAAAGGCAACTGTGGCGTGCAGCCCGATATTGACGAGATGGTAGCCGAGCACGTCGTCGCCCCAAAGGTGATGCTGGAGCCAGAACGCGCTGTGCGTGAGCGGGTAGTACTGTTGCGTTGCGCCCAGCTCGGTCCAGATGCGCCACAGGCCCGGCAGCGATTGCAGCGCCGGGCGCGTCAGGTGCGCCGCATCATCCCAAACGAGGCCGCCGCGCCAGGCAGGGTAGTACGCCGCGGCAACGGCGATCATCAGTCCCGGTAGCAGCAGCCATGTGCGGCCCGTGGTCGCCCCGGAAGGCTTACTGGCGGTTCTCAAAGCCTTTATGACCTTTCGCGCACAGCAGGGGTATCAGGAACCCTGGGCGGGTGCGCTGGCGCGTGCCTGAAGACAATTCCTCTATTGGGTCACCGCCAAATGAATCAGCAGCATCCGGTTACAGAGAGCAAGCCGAACGGCTACACGAAGAGGTGCCGTGACTGCGAGAAAATGATCTACCTGCACCGCGGGCCCGCCGGCCCATGGCGGGCCTTCGATGCCAACAACGACCCAACCACGGACGAGTGGGTCCGGCATCGCTGCGCGGGTGGTCTGCAAGACGCCGAGATTTTGAGCATTGTCGTGCCGCCCGGCACGAAGCCCAAGGACCTGGTTCCGAAACTCAAGCGGCTGGTGGAAGACCTCGGTGAGCTGCTCGAGCAGGCGGAAGCCCGCGCGGAAACGGCGCCTACTACTTAAAAAAAGGGGGGGCCTGTTTTCACTGTTCACAGGCTCCCCTTTTTCATATCGATCCGATCAGGATATTTCTGGCTCCAATTGCGGCGATGTGCTTACGGGGGATCCGCCAACGGGCATATGAAAAACGGTAGCCCGCGAACAGTGAAAACAGGCCCCTAAGCGAACCGCAGCAACGCACCAACGCCTTCATGCTCGCGCAGCCGCTCGGTCGCAGGGCCACGCACCTCCTCCACCCGCCCCCGCTGCTGAAGCGTGCGAATAATCAGCAAATCCAGCAGGTCTTCCACGGCACGTGTGCCGCCATCGCAACGCGTGCACGGCACCAGCGCGCCCGGCATGAGCAGCCCGCAGCTCTCACATTCACTGCCGCTCAATTGCGCATCCGTGGCATGGACCAGCGCAAGCACCTTACGGTCAGCGACCGCCTCGCCGACAGCCGCGGCGCCCAGCACCGCGCGCAGCGGCAGGCTCTCCAGCAGCGCGTCGATCAACTCATCCTCGCTCTGGCGATCGACGCTCTCCTGCGCGGCCATGGCGGCGGCAAGCACCTCGGCCGGTGTCGCATGCATGGGAATGTGCAGCTCGCTGTGAATCAGACCACGAAACCGACGCGGCACCATGCGCATGAATTCCGTGCGCGCTTCGGGCGTCGCGGATACTAATATGCGATCGACCGGTGCCTCGTTGTGCGCGTCCTGCAAGGCTTCGATCGCACGATCGATGTGCTGGCGCACGTGCATCATGTGATGATGCTCCTGCTTGAGCGCGCCATATCCCATCGCTACCGCCACGCCCGCCGAGCGCATTGACGTCTCACGCGCGCGTCCGCCGGCATCGCGGCCGCGCGGCAGCTCGTCGACAAAGTGCGCGACCTGTTCGATCTCGCCCATGAAAATGCGATAGAGCGTGAGACGCTTCTTGTCGAGCAGCATGACCAGCGCGCGCTCGTGCTCGTTGATCTGTGAGCGCAGTGGCTGGAGGTGCAAGTGGTCGTCCCAGAACGCCTGCGGCGTCATTGGAAAATGCAGTGGCACCGCCATGGTCAGACCACCGTCGGCGCATACGAATGCGGCGGTCGCCCGGCCGGGCGGCTTGAGCGACTCGATGGCGCGGACCGCGTCGTCGAAATTACGCTGGAGTGCGACCGCCGCGTGCTTGTCGCCATTCACTTCGCTCTCGAGCTGTCTGCGCAACGCTTCGAGCTGCGCGTGGCGGTTGCGGCCTGAATCGCGGGCCGGGTCGGTGTGCACATACAAACTGAGGGCGAAAGCGCCGCGCGTATCGAAGCGCTCCAGGTCGTCGAGCTGTTTCTCATATGGGAGCAATGGATTCAACTCCTGCTGAGGAATTCAGGAGTTAACAGCGCAAGGTGTATTCCAGCTTCAGGGGCGCAGCACCGTAAAATCGTGCGTCCACGCGTTTGTGACGCTTCCGTACGGCACCGTTTTTGACCCGCGGGCAAAACCGATGCCGTGCTCCCGCAACGTGCAGTCCTCGATGTTGCGACGGTGTCCGCTGCTGCCGAGCCAGGAATGGAAGACTTGACGCGCAGTGGTTTGGCCGGCGGCGATATTCTCTGCGGCCTTGGTGTAGCGCAGACCCGCGCGCTCGAGCCGCTGAAACGGCGTGGCGCCATCTACGCTCTTGTGATTGAAGTAGTTGTTGCGGACCATATCATCACTGTGCCGCTGCGCGACACGCGCGACCGGCTCGAGCCAGACCAGCTGCTTGCAGCCCAGTTTCTTGCGGTGATCGTTGACCAGCTCGACCAGCGCGCGGATCTCTTCGTTGACGTCAGTGTCCGGCTTGGTGGCGGCTGTAACGGGCACGATCATGCAGCCGGTCAGGCCGACCAGCACGAGCAGCGCGCTGCTACATTTGAAGGCGGTTTTCGAGTTCTTCCAACTACGCGGCGTAATGGTCGCTGGGTTGATGCTGAAGCGCGCGCAGCACTTCGTCGCCATAGAACATCGCGATGTACTTGGCTTGCGCAGGCGTGATCTTGCGCACCGCCCAGACCAGCTCGACGTAATTCGGCTCGTGCGGCGGATGCAGCGGATGCATGCCGACTTCTTCCGGCATATGATTGCCCTTGCGGTTGTTGCACGGCGAGCACGCCGTTACCACGTTGCGCCAGGTATTCCCGCCGCCGCGCGAGACCGGCAGAATATGGTCGCGCGTCAGGAACTCACGCCCGCGCAGCTGATTGCGGTGCTTGCCGCAGTACTGGCACTTATAGCCGTCGCGAGCGAAGAGGAATGTGTTGGTGACCTGGCGACGGAATCTGCGCGGGACGTGGACGAAGCGAACGAGGCGAATGACCGACGGAGCCTGGAAGGTCCGTCGTTCCGAATGAAATATTCGAGTATGGTCGACCTCCAGCACCTCCGCCTTACCATCGATGACAAGGCGCAGCGCTCTACGGACGGGCAGGACCGCCATCGGCTCGAACGACGCGTTGAGTGCCAAACACCCCATTGGCTCTACATCCTTGGGATACGGGACTCCAGTTAATACGCCGACTGGCGAGATTTGTGCCTGCGGCGCCGGGCCTAGTTTAACTACAGCGCGGCGGAAAGCTCAAGGCTGTCGCCAGCGAGTATGAGAGGGTGAGAGGGTGAAAGCCTGCGCAGTCTCGCACCCTCGCACATTCGCACTCTCGCACACTCTCATGCTACAACAACGAAACCGGGTCCCGGTCTATGACAAGCCGCAATTCCGCGGCGCCGGCCTTGAACTCGTAACGATACTGTAAATGCCGCAGCACCAGACCCATCGCCTTCGCGCTCTCGCTGCGCAGCAAAAAATGCCAGCGCCAGCGGCCGCGGATGCGATCGATCGGCGCGGGTGCGGGACCGGTCAGCGTAACCGGCCAGCGATTACTTGCGACGACGCCGTTTACGGACTGCGCGGCGCGCTCGGCTTCCGCGATCGTCGCACTTTCTTGCGTGCCGCTGATAATAATGTTCGATAATCTGAGATGCGGTGGATAGCGCGGGCCCTTGCGCTCCGCCAGCTCGCGCTGCGCGAATCCAATGTAGTCGTGCTCCAGTGCCGATTTGATCGCGTAATGGTTCGGCAGTGCGGTCTGCACGATGACTTCACCACCTCGCTCGCCGCGCCCGGCGCGTCCCGCGACCTGCGTCAGTAACTGGAAGGTGCGCTCGCTCGCGCGGAAGTCCGGCAGATTCATCGCGACATCCGCGTTTACGACACCGACCAGCGTGACACCCGGAAAGTCCAACCCTTTGGCGATCATCTGTGTGCCCAGCAGGATGTCGACTTCGCCTCGCTCGACCCGTCCGAGAATGTCGTGATGCGCCCATTTTGCCGACGTCGTATCCACATCCATGCGCGCGATGCGCGCCTGCGGAAACGTCTCCACGACCTCGCGCTCGACTTGCTCGGTGCCGACGCCCCTGAAGGAGATGTCGCGGCTCGTGCAGCGCGGGCATACGGCGGGCGGCGGTTCTTCGTGCAGGCAGTAGTGGCAGACCAGCCGTTTTCTGCCGCGGTGGAATGTCAGCGAGACGTTGCACTGGTGACATTGCCAGACTTCGCCGCAGCTGCGGCATTGGACGAAGGTTGCGTAACCGCGGCGGTTTAGCAGCAGGATGGTTTGTTCTTTTCGGTCGAGTCTTTGGGTGATTGCTTGTTGGAGACGCGGGGAAAGGACGTTTACGTTCACGTTCACGTTCACGTTCACGTGTACGGTTTTTTTCCTCAGGTCAACGACCTCGACCGGCGGGAGCGGTCTTCCTTTTACTCTTTCGGGTAACTCCAGCAGCTTGTACTTGCCGGTTTGTGCGTTGTGCCAGCTTTCCAGCGCGGGGGTAGCGCTGCCTAACAGACAAACTGCGCTGGTCAGCTGTGCGCGCATGATCGCCAATTCTCGGGCGTGATAGCGAGGACTTTCGGATTGTTTGTAGCTGGCTTCGTGCTCTTCGTCGATGACAATGGCGCCGAGGTCGCGGACGGGCGCGAACACGGCCGAGCGCGCGCCGATTGCGATGCGGCGCTCGCCGTCACGCAGCGACCGCCACGCATCGAAGCGCTCGCCTTCGGACAGTGCCGAGTGCAGCACGGCAATTACATCGCCGAAGACCGCGCGGAAGCGCGCGACCGTTTGCGGCGTCAGCGCGATCTCCGGCACCAGGACAATCGCGCCGCGCCCCTGACGCTGCACTACTTCCTTCAGCAGCTCGATGTACACGAGAGTCTTGCCCGAGCCGGTCACGCCGCGCAACAGAAAAGGCTGATTGCCAGCCTTGCCGCGCGTTGCGTTGGATAACACGCGTACCGCATCACGCTGCGCCGCCGTCAGCGTAAACGATGGTGGGGGCGCGACCGGCATGGCGGCGAAGGGATCGCGCTCGACCCGTTCCTCCGCGACCTCCGCGACTCCGCGTGATACAAGCCCGTTTATCAATGGGTATGCGAATCCCAGGTGAGACACGAGGTGAGCGATGTCCGCGAATCCGCCGGTGCTCTCGAGCAGCTCGTACAGCTCGCGCTGGCGCGCCGCGCGGCCGAATACATCTTCCCGCTCCGACAGCGTCAGCAGCTCGCGTGTGATGCGCAGAACCCGCCGCGTCTTCAGCGGATCATCGACGTGACCGCCACCCGAGAGCACTGCCGGCACCGCCGTCTTCAGCACCTGTCCGAGCGGCAGCACGTAATACTCCGACAGCCAGCGGCACAGCTCGAGCACATCCGCTCCGACACTCGGCTGCGGCTCGAGCACCGCGTCGATGTCACGAATCCTGGCGGGATCCGCAGCACCCGCGCCCCCGCCCTCGCCCACGCCCGCGGAAACAACCCAGCCCATGAGCTTGCGCTTGCCAAACGTCACACGCACACGCGTACCCGGCAGAACGTCTCCCGCCGGCACGCGATAGGTAAAGGTGCGAGGCAACGGAAGTGGCAGTGCGATCTCTATTAGCATCGTACACGTGAACGTGAACGTGAACGTGAACGTCCGTTCACCACGTCAGCTTACGATCCGCACGAAATCGTACGCCGGCCATGGGCCGGTAACATCGAATGTGAACCGGCGATGATGCGCGCCGAAGTCTTCGATGCGCTCGATGAACTCGACCCAGCTCGCGCGATCCACCAGAAATGCAGCACTCAGGACGCGCGTGCCTTCGCTCG
>JBQTID010000073.1:0-64039 GCA_052389275.1 Gemmatimonadota bacterium
AGCGCGCTTGATATTACCTACAGCTTTCGACGCCATGTTTGGCGGCGTGAACTTCTTCGCGTACTCAATGACGGCAGCGACGAACGACGCACCGTCTGGCGCATCCCAAACATCGTTCACGATGCCGAGGGACTTGGCGTCATCGAAATCGAAAGTGCGACCGGTCACCATCAGCTCGATCGCGGCCGACTTGCCGACAATGCGCACCAGACGCTGGGTGCCGCCGGTGCCCGGCAGCACGCCGAGGTTCACTTCCGGCAGGCCGATCTTGCCGGCGCCACGCCGCGCGATGCGCAGGTCGGCCGCCATCGCGATCTCCAGGCCGCCACCGACCGTGTGCCCATTCAGAGCGGCAATCACGAGCTTTGGGGTTTGCTCGAGGCGATTGAGTGTCTCGTTGGCGTGCAGGCAGAAGTAGTACTTGAATTGCGGCGTCACCGCGTTGAGCATCGAGATGTTTGCGCCCGCGCAGAAGAACTTCTCGCCCGCGCCGGCGATGACAATGACGTGCACCGCGTCGTCGAAACGCGCTTGCAGAATAGCCTCGTCGAGGTCACGCATCATTTCGTGCGTGTAGGTATTTGCGGGCGGATCATCGAGCGTGAGGATCGCAACTCCATCACGCGCTTCGTATCTAACGAGCTTTTTGGTTGCAGTTTCAGTGACGGTCGCCATTTCAGGTTCTCCAAATCGAAGGACTGCGTTTCATCTGGGCTGCGCGCGACGGCGCGGGCGCTGCGCCCGTAAGATAGCCGTGCAAAAAGAGCTGGCTCATATTGTCCGCCAGCTCCGCGACCGGAACATCACGCTCCGGACGATACCAGTTGTAGATCCAGTTCATCATGCCGAACAGCGTGTACGCGGCGATGCGTGGATCGATCGATTCGGGCGGACCGAGGTCCGTCAGAATGCGGATACAAAGGTCAGTGTACTGGCGCTTCTTGGTGTTGACCAGCCGGCGGTAATCTCCTGTCAGGGAGTCCGCTTCGTGAGACAGCACCTTCATTTCCTTCATATTGCTCACGAAGTAGCTGAGATGATTCTGGATGAACAACCGCAGCCGGCGGGTTGCATCCGTTTCACCCGCCAGCACTTCCCGCGCGTTCTCCAGCACGGTCCCGAAGCAGTGATCCATGATCAGAAAGAGCAACTCTTCCTTGCTTCGGAAGTAGTAATACAGGCCGGAGAGGCTGACACCGGTCGCGCGGCTGATGTCGCGAATGCTGGTATCGTGGTAGCCCTTATCGGCAAAAATCGCAGCCGCCGTCTGGAGGATGCGAGTGAATTTTTCATCGCAGGCGCGGCGCGCTTCAGTCATGGGAGCCGAGTTGATAGGTTTTCGTACAAACGTCCGACCGGGGCGCAAACTAGTGGATCGTCTTAAATTCCGACAAGCCCTCGATTTGGGAGCATGAGAGCATGGGAGCATGGGAGCATGGGTGGCGCTACGCGCGGCAAGGCCTGCTGGCCCTGCTTGCGGTCGCGGCGCCGCTATCGGCGCAACAGGTACAGAAGGGCGCGATCGTGCGCGTGCCGGTGCATGGCGTCATCGAGCTGGGGCTGGCACCGTACGTCGCGCGCGCCATCCGGGAGGCCGAAGCCGGCGGCGCGCGCGCGGTTGTGCTCGACATCGAGACGCCGGGCGGGCGCATTGATGCCGCGCAGCAGATCGTGAATGCGCTGAAGAACGCGAAGTTGCCCACCTATGCCTATGTAAATCGGCGCGCGCATTCGGCAGGCGCAATGATCGCGCTCGCGACCGACCGCATCTACATGCGGCACGGCTCGGCTATCGGCGCGGCTACTCCGGTCACCGGCGCCGGCGAGAAAGCGCCGGAGAAGATCGTGAGCGCGATGCGCACCGAAATGCGCGCACTCGCGGAAGCGCGTGGCCTCGATCCACGCGTGGCGGAAGCAATGGTCGATGAGAGCATCGAGATTCCCGGCGTAGTCGAGAAAGGCAAGCTGCTGACGATGACGACCGAAGAAGCGGTCCGCGTCGGCTACGCACGTCCGGTTGCCGACTGGAATGCGTTGATGCTGGAGCTGCGCGCGGTTGGCGCGCCCGTACAGAACGCGCGCGTGAACTGGGCGGAGGGGTTAGTACGCTTTTTTACGCACCCACTGGTCGCACCAATGCTGCTCTCGCTCGGTTTTCTCGGGATATTGATCGAGCTGAAAACTCCCGCTTTCGGATTGGCGGGTGTTTTCGGGGCGATCTGTCTGGGCTTGTTCTTCGGCAGTCATTATCTTGTGGGCTTGGCGGGCTGGGAGGAAATCATGCTGCTCGCCGCCGGGGTCGGGCTGATTGGGGTGGAAATGTTTGTACTGCCGGGCTTCGGGGTTGCCGGAATCATCGGCGGTCTCGCGGTGTTCGGAAGTATCTATCTGAGTCTCATTTCGCAATTCTCGAGTGAAGCTGATATGGGCACAGCCGCTGGTATGCTTTCGGCCGCAATCATCGTCGTGGTCGTGGGCGCGTGGGCATTGCTGCGAACACTGCCGCGCAGTGGACGCTTTTCGCGTTCCGGCGTGATGCTCGGTGACGCTACCGATCGGACCGCAGGATACATCTCCAATCCAGTTCGCGATGAGCTGATTGGGGCGACGGGTGTTGCGCTGACTGATCTGCGCCCGGCGGGCGCGGCGCAGTTCGGCGATGAGCGTATCGACGTCGTCTCCGACAGCTCGTTCATTGGTGCCGGCACTCCCGTGCGCATCGTGCGCTCGGAAGGCTACCGGCACGTCGTAATTCCGGCATAAGGAAAGGCCTCTGATGGACAACCCGAACGTTTTCTCACTCGTGCTGCTGGCCGCCATCATCTTTGCGTTCTTCGTGCTGCTCTGGGCCGTGCCGGTCCGGTTGTGGATGGAAGCGGTCTTCGCGGGTGTGCGCGTAGGGATCGGCGATCTGGTTGGCATGCGCCTGCGTAAGGTAAATCCCGCGATGGTCGTGCGTCCGCTGATCGCGGCCACCAAAGCCGGTCTGACACTGACCACGCGCGAGCTCGAAGCGCACTACCTGGCTGGCGGTCACGTGGACCGGGTTGCGAAGGCGCTGATCAGCGCGGACAAGGCCAACCTCGGCATGTCCTTCAAACAGGCAGCCGCCATCGATCTCGCCGGGCGTGATGTGCTCGAGGCGGTGCGGGTTTCGGTGAATCCGAAAGTTTTGGACACGCCGCGAGTCGCGGCCATGGCCAAGGATGGCATTCAATTGATCGCGACCGCGCGCATCACCGTGCGCGCGAACATCAACCGCCTCGTCGGTGGTGCGGGCGAAGACACGATTCTCGCGCGCGTCGGCGAAGGCATCGTGTCTACTATCGGCTCGGCAACATCGCACAAGGCGGTACTCGAGAATCCCGACAACATCTCGAAGACCGTGCTGGCGAAGGGGCTCGATGCCGGCACCGCGTTCGAGATTCTGTCGATCGACATCGCGGATGTGGACGTCGGCAAGAACATCGGCGCGGAATTGCAGACGGACCAGGCGGAAGCCGACAAGCGCATCGCGCAGGCCAAAGCAGAAGAACGGCGTGCGATGGCGGTAGCGCACGAACAGGAGATGCGGGCGAAAGTGCAGGAGATGCGCGCGCAGGTCGTGCAGGCTGAAGCGCAGGTGCCGCTGGCAATGGCCGAAGCGTTCAAGCGCGGCAATCTCGGTGTCATGGATTACGCGAGATACCAGAACGTGGTCGCGGACACCGGCATGCGGCATTCGCTCGCCGGTGAGAGCGAAATCGATCGCGGCGTAGAAGGATAGCGTGGACGATCTTTTTCCGCTTCTGCTCTTCCTGATCTTCATCCTCGCGCCGATCATCGAGGGGTTGAAGAAGAAGGGACAGCAAAAGCCGCCGCCGCGCGTGCCGCAGCGCCGGCCAGAGACTCGGGAGCGGACCTCCGCACAGGAAAGTACCACGCAGCCGCGCGATGCTGCAGCCAGCATGATCCCAGATGAGCTGTGGCAGATTCTGACCGGCGAAGCTCGTCCAGCGCCAACCGTACCGGCGCCGAGGCCGAGCGAGGCCGACAAGCAGCGGCCCTGGGATGTTGTTTACATCCCGGCGGAAGACACCGAGGACGAGGAAGCGCTCACAGCGGAGGATGTAGACGTCGAAGTACGTCGCTCCACGCGGGAAGAAGTCAGACGCGAACATGCAGTTCGGCACAAACCGGCAGAGGCTGTTTCGCTGGAAGTGCCGGCCAACATCATTTCGCTCGAGACGCCGCGGCCATCAGCAGCGGCGCGGCATTCGGCGTTTCACCAGAAGAGAGATCGCCAGCCGCTGGCTTTCGTAGCCAGGCCGTCAGCCAGGAAAAAGCTCGGGCTCACGAGCCGAACCGAGCTACAGCGCGCGTTCCTGTTACAGGAGATATTCGGGAAGCCGCGCGGGCTGGAATAAAGCCCTAAAATCCGCTAGATTTAAAGGTTCTGGTGGCAGAGGCCGAAGTGGCGGAACGGCAGACGCAGACGACTCAAAATCGTCCGGGGGCAACCCCATGAGAGTTCGAGTCTCTCCTTCGGCATTTTAAAACCGGAATGCGTTACGGAACGGCGCTACAGAAATGCGCCACGGAACGGCGCTACAGAAAACAGCGCTACAGAAAACAGCGCTACAGAAATGCGCTACAGAAATGCGCTAGGAAATGCGCTGAGAGGCGGGTTTCTGTGGCGCATTTCCGTAACGCATTTCCGTAACGCATTTCCGTAACGCATTTCCGTAACGCATTTCCGTAACGCATTTCCGTAACGCATTTCCGTGGCGCATTTCTGTAGCGCATTTCTGTAGCGCATTTCTGTAGCGCAGTCCCGTGGCGCATTTCCGTAACGCAGTCCCGTAGCGCATTTCCGTAGCGCCTTTCTAGATGTGTCGCGGCGCCCACCCAATCATCGGCTGAACGGCTGAGAAGTGCAGCAGCGGTTTGCCGCGCGGTGGACCCAGCCCTGCCGCCGCGAGCATGGCAAGCGCATCGAGTTCCGCCTCAGCCGGCTGGAGCAGCCACGGCCGGTGATGAATCTCGAGTCGATGCGCCGCGTCGCCGCTGACCGCATAAAGGCAATAACGCTCGGTTAGAAAATGTTCGAGCGTGCCCGGCACGGCAGTGAATACTTCGCCGTTGGGCGCATAGTGAGCGTGGAAGCTGGCGGGTGGGCCGCGGCGATCGGTGCGCCGCGACTTGTATTCGATGCCGGTCGGCGTCGCGGTCACTCTCATGTCAGCGTCGAAGTAGTTGAGGTGAAACAGCGTGCGTGCGCCCATGACGGCGAGCTGGCTCGCGGCGTCGAGACTAAAGAAGTAGACGCCGGGCTTGCCGCCGATCGTTACGTACGTGCGCACGTTCAGCTCGGGAAAGGAAGAAACTCCGGGCAGTGCCGGCAGCCCGCGCGCGTGCAGATGCTCGAGCTTGAATGGAACGACTCCTACCCAGGCATGGTTGTCGAAGCTGTCGAGTGGCAGCTGCGGCGGCAGGAGCGCGCGCACTTCATCAATCGAATAAGACCAGTGCGCAAAGAGCAGAGCGCGCCAGGTCTGCTCCATTATCCACTCTGAATCCGGCACCGGCCACGGCCGGTGCGCGGTTTCGGCAAGCAGTTCATGCATGATTGCTCGGCTGCACTTATGGGGCGGTGACGAAGGATTGCTGGAGCTTGCGCGCACGCTCGAGATGCGCGGCCAGCGCGGGACGCGCGTGTTGCAGCTCATTCCTGAGGCCGACATTGTTTGCGTTTGGAAGCAGCGATGCGTCGAGCAGCTCGAGCATGCGCTGATGGAAGGTCACTTCATGGTCCACATACGAGCGATCGAAGTCAGCGCCGATCTTTTGCTCCAAATCGCTACGCGCATCGTCCGAGCTCGAGTTGAGTATCCTGCTATGGGAGTTGTCGACCGGCACCAGATTCAGAGCGTGCAGCCAGCCCATGGTTCGAGCGTTCAATGCCGCATGTCCGGCCGTGATCGAATCTGCGAACGCCCGTACCGCCGCGCTTTGTGATCTGCTTGTCGCGAGAGTTGCGCGACGCAGAGTGATCGCGTTGAAAGTTTGCAGGATGTGCGCGATATCGGGATCGGATGGCGGTGCCTCGACCAGCGGAGCGCGCGCAACAGTGGTGTCGTCGCCGCTCGGTTGGGCAGCGCGCTCGGTCTCATCACAGCCCGGCCCGGCCAGAAGCATCAGCAGCAGCAGTGCGGCAGCTCGTTCGCGAATCATGGTCAACCTCCGTAGGCGCTTCAACTTCAGGCTTGCTTCAGCCCGGGTCAACCGGCTATACTCGCCCGCTATTTTTAGCGTGGGAGCAAGCATGCAGAGCGCGTACCGATTCGCGCGTGTTCCGGCGGACGGAGAGGCGATCTCCGTCGAAGCTGGCGAGATCGAGGTTCCTGCCCGGCCGATCATTCCCTACATCGAAGGCGACGGTACCGGCCCCGACATCTGGCGCGCGACCAGCCGGGTCGTCGACAGCGCGGTGCAGACCGCTTATGACGACGCCCGCCGCATCGTGTGGATGGAAGTGTTCGCCGGTGAGAAAGCGCTGAACGTAACCGGCGAGTGGCTGCCGGAAGAAACACTGCGCGCCCTGCAGCAGTTCAAGGTTGGCATCAAAGGTCCGTTGACCACGCCGGTCGGCGGCGGTATTCGCTCCTTGAATGTCACGCTCCGGCAGGTGCTGGATCTGTACGCCTGCATTCGGCCGGTTCGCTATATCCCGGGCGTGCCGTCCCCAGTGAAGGAGCCGGAGAAGGTCGACGTCGTCATCTTCCGAGAGAATACCGAAGACGTTTATGCGGGCATCGAGTGGAAGGCGCAATCGCCGGAAGCCGACAAGGTCCTGAATTATCTGGTGACCGAAATGCGGGCCGAGATTCGTGAGGGCAGCGCGATCGGGGTCAAGCCGATGAGCGAATTCGGATCGAAGCGTCTGATCGCGGCGGCCATTCGTTACGCACTCCAGCGCGGCAAGGGCTCGGTCACGCTGGTGCATAAAGGCAACATCATGAAGTTCACCGAAGGCGCGTTCCGCGATTGGGGCTACGAGATCGCGCAGCAGAATTTCGGTGCCCAGACGGTGAAGGAAGGCCAGCCGAACGATGAGAATCGGCTGGTGATCAAGGACCGTATCGCGGACGCAATGTTCCAGCAGCTGTTGCTGCGCCCCGATGAATATTCCGTTATCGCAACGCCCAACCTGAATGGCGACTATTTGTCGGATGCGGCGGCCGCACAAGTTGGCGGACTCGGCATGGCGCCGGGCGCGAATGTCGGGGAGGAAGTCGCCGTCTTCGAGGCGACCCACGGCACGGCACCGAAGTATGCAAATCAGGACAAGGTGAATCCGGGTTCGCTGATCCTTTCGGGAGTCATGATGCTCGAGCATCTCGGCTGGGTGGAAGCGGCGGATCTGGTAGTAACCGGTCTGGAGCGCACGATTGCGCGCAAGACCGTGACCTACGATCTCGAGCGTCAAATGTCGGGCGCGCGCCTGGTCTCCACAGCCGGTTTCGCGGACGAAATCGTTCGCAACATGCGAGGATGAATTCATGACAGAGCTCCGCGTAATCGTCAGGCGCGCGGCTGCCGAGCTGGCGACGCCGCTGCTGGTACTGCCGGTGTTCGACCGGGCTTCGACGCTGAGCGGCCTCAGTGCCGACATCGATGCACGCACGGGCGGCGCGATTACAGATGTCTTCAAGGGCGGCGACTTCCGCGGCCGCAAGGATGAGACACTCGTCCTGTTCCCGCGCAAGAACGAGATCGGTGCGCAGCGTGTGCTGCTGGTGGGTCTCGGTAAACCCGAGGACTATACCGTCGAACGGTTGCGCCGCGCAGTGGGCACGGCCATGCGGACGGCGGAGCGCACCAACATCACGTCGATTGCATTTTCGCTGGAGCACACGGGTAGCTCGAGCGAGCGGATGGGTGGTGCGCTGGCCGCGCGCGCCGCCGCCGAGGCGGGCGTGCTTGCATCGTGGGACTTCAGAGAGATGAAGACGGTAGCGAAGGATGAGGATCAGCCGATCCCGATCGCAGAGCTGGTGCTGCTTGCAGGCAAGGAGTCGGACGAAAAGGAATATCAGGCCGCGGCCGATCTGGGCACCGTGTCGGCGCGTTCGGCGAATCTGGCCCGTGACCTCGCGACGCGCCCCGGCAATGTGGCGACACCGACGTATCTAGCCAACGTCGCAAGCGAGATCGCGCGTGAGCACGGCATGAAGATCACCGTACTGGACCGCGCGCAAATGAAAGCGGAGGGAATGCAAGCGCTGCTGGCGGTCGCGCAAGGCAGCCTGGAGGAACCGCGCTTTATCGCGCTCGAATACCACGGTGCCGGTCCGAAAACCGCGCCGCTGGTATTGGTCGGCAAAGGCGTGACGTTCGACACAGGTGGCATCTCGATCAAGCCGGCCGACCGAATGGAAGACATGAAGTACGACATGTCCGGCGCCGCCGCGGTATTGGGCGCGCTGCGCGGCATCGCCGAGCTGAAGCTCAAGGCGAATGTCGTCGGCTTGATCCCAGCCACGGAAAACATGCCGTCCGGTAACGCGGTGAAGCCCGGCGACGTAATCGGCTCGCATCTCGGCAAGACCATCGAGATCATCAACACTGACGCAGAGGGTCGATTGATTCTGGTGGACGCGCTTTCGTACGCGCGTCGCTACCAGCCGGCTGCGATGGTGGACGCCGCCACGTTGACGGGTGCTGTGGTGGTGGCACTTGGGCAGCAGGCCATCGGTCTAATGGGCAACGATGGCGATCTGATCGATGAAATAATGGCCGCCGGGCTACGTGCCGGTGAACGCTGCTGGAATTTGCCGCTATGGGATGAGTACAGGGAGCTGATCGACAGCAACATCGCAGATATCAAAAACTCGGGCGGTCGTCAGGCGGGCACGATTACCGGTGGCTGGTTCCTCAAGGATTTCGTGGTCGACATTCCGTGGGCACACCTCGACATCGCGGGCACTGCGTATCGCGATGAAGCGGCACCGTACCTGCGCAAAGGCGCAACGGGCGCGCCCGCGCGCCTGTTCATCGAGTGGGTCCGGAGTCGCGCGCAAGCATGAAGTATTTGCGGTCGAGTCTGCTCACCTGTCTGGTACTCGTGAGCACGCGGGCGTTTGCGCAGGACCCGCAACCACCTGCGCGCGACACCACTCAAGTAGCGCAGGATACTACTCCAGGGATTCTGGCCGATTCCGTGCGGCCGATCCCACAGCTCGCGCGGTATTTTCTCGGGCCCGCGCATGGCTTCAGCAGCGGCGTCTGGGTGTGGGATCGTTCCGCTTTGATGCTCGAAGCGCCTGTTACGCTCGGCGATCTCCTCGACCGCATTCCCGGAATCCTGACCATCCGTTCCGGATTCTATGTTCAACCGGAAGCCGCGACCGCGCTGGGCGGCACCGGGAATCGCCTCGAGGTATGGCTCGATGGATACGTGCTCGATCCGCTCCTGGAATCATCATTCGATCTCGCGAAGCTCGAGCTGGCAAATGTCGAAAGCGTTCGGGTCGAGCGCCGCCCCGGCATGATCCGCGTTCACATTGAAACGCTGATGCCGGCGGACTCGCGCGCATACTCGCTGGTGGAAGCCGCGGTGGGTGAGCCTGACGCCAATCTGTTTCGTGGCGTTTTTCTGATTCCCAAGTTCTTCTTCGGGCCGCTCGGCCTCGCCATTGATCGTATCGACACTGATGGTCTGCAGCGGACCGAACCGGCCGATCAGTTTTCCGGCTGGGCAAAATGGTCCTACATCCGAAGCGGCAGCGGCTTGCAGGTCGAGTTTCGGCGCACCAGCACCGATCGAGATCCGGACGTACCATGGCCGGCCAAGTATCAGCGCGATGATCTCATCTTGCGCGCGCGGCTGCGGCTGTTGGATGGACTGGTTGCCGAGGTGTTCGGCGGTAGATCGATGCTCGAGATCGACACGGTTACCACGACCGCTGACAACGATTCGGTGCCGCGCGTGCCGGAAGAAAATATACAATGGGGTGCGCGCGCGAGTTTTGTTTCGCCGCGCGCGTGGGCACGCGGCTCGTTTCGTGTTCGGGATGCGGAGGCGCTGGCGTCGACTCAATTCGACGGCGCCGGTGGCATCACCTTCGGCTTGCTCGCCGCAACCGCCGAGCTCACACAATCGAATTGGCGTGCTGCCGGTTCTGCATCGGAGCTGACCCTACGCGCCGAAGCCGGGCCTTTCCGCGGCTTTCGGGTGTTTGGTGAAACGACGACGTCCGATCGTGGTGTGCCGTACCTGTCGGGCCTCGCCGACTCGATTCCCATCATCACGAGCTACGATGGAATCCGCGTGGGCGGTCAGGTTGAATGGCGCGGCATCGTAGCCGGCGGTGCGCTACTCAAGGCCAAGTCGGACTCGGTCACGACCTTCGGTCTGCCGTTCGACCGGCAGAACCGGCTCTATTTCGGAAGCGATGCAACCGGTTGGGAAGTAAGTGGTCGCGTGCCTTTGCCCTTAATTAATGGGTTGTTCGCGGAGGGCATGGTGTCTGATTGGTATACCGGCAAGGTCTCGCTTTACATGCCCGTGCGTCAGTACCGGGCCGGTTTGGAGTTGCACGCGATTCCGCTCAGGAGCGGCAATCTCGAGATTCTCGGCCGCATCGAGGCGATTCACCGTGGCTCGATGCTGGCGCCGAATCTTCAAGCCGGAGAATTCGACGAGCGGGTTTTGACAATGCCGCCCCTGAATTACATTGACGCCTATCTCCAGATTCGCATCATGGACGTGCGCGCGTTTATGCGATACGAGGATTTGGCCGGACAGATCCTGGCCGAAATTCCGAAGCGCGCCTTGCGCGGGCAGCGCTTGTTCTACGGTGTGAAATGGCAGTTCTTCAATTGAGCGGTTCTGCATGATCAGGTCGATGACGGGTTTCGGTGAGGCCGAGCGCGAGACTGCCGCGGGGCGGTTGCGCTGTGAGGTAAAAACGGTCAATCACCGATACTTCAGCGCGAACCTTCGGATGTCGGCGCCGCTCGAGCGCTTCGAGCCGCAGATTCGCGAATCGCTGCGCGCGCTGATGCCGCGCGGCCATGTAAATTGTTCCGTGCGCTTGAACGGCGCGACCGATTCCGGTGCTGTTCCTGCACTTGCACTGGACGAGCCACGTGCGCGCCAATACCTGGACTTGCTTCAGGAATTGAAAGAGCGTTTTCATCTGCCAGGCGAAGTCGATATTGCGCTGCTCAGCAGGTTCGGTGAGCTGATTCGCGCGGCGGAACCCGAGGATGTGGCTGCGCTCGCCGCGGACGACATTCGCACGGTAACGGAAGCCGCCGCGCGGGCGGCCGTTGCCATGCGCGAAGTCGAAGGGCAGAAGCTGGCCGCCGACTTGATCGGCCGGCTCGGCGCGATTGAAATCGCGATGGGGCAAATCGCGCAGCGCGCGCCGGACCGGCTGGTCAGTGAGCGCGACCGAATGCGCCGCGTGGTTTCCGAGCTGACCGGTGCAGTGGGTGTGGATGAGGACCGGATCACGCGCGAGATCGCGCACCTGGCCGAACGGCTGGACATCAGTGAAGAGCTGGTCCGGCTGCGCGCTCACAGCGAACTGTTCCGATCGATTCTCGCGCAGGCGGGTGACGATCCGGTCGGCAAGCGGCTAGGTTTTCTGACGCAGGAAATGCATCGCGAGGCGAACACGATCGGCTCGAAGGCAAACGACTCGCAGATCGAGCATCAGGTCATCGCGATCAAGGACGAAATCGAGCGGTTGCGCGAGCAGATCGAAAATATCGAATGATCGGGTCGCGTGGTTTTGCACTCGTGATCTCGGCTCCCAGCGGCGCGGGCAAGACCTCACTGTCGCGCGCGTTGGTCGAGAAGCATGCCGACATCGAGTTCTCGGTGTCCGCGACCACGCGTCCGAAGCGAAACTACGAGCAGGGCAGTAAGGACTACAACTTCGTCGATGATGCCGCGTTCGATCGGATGGTGCGGGCCGGCGAGCTGCTCGAGTGGGCCACGGTCCATAACCGGAAGTATGGCACACCCCGCTCCGAGGTGGCGGCGCGCCTGGATGGCGGAAACATCGTCGTACTCGACATTGATGTTCAGGGCGCACGGCAGGTCCGCAAGGCCATGCCGGAAGCCGTGCTGGTTTTCGTGCTGCCGCCGTCCGCTGAAGAGCTGCGCCGCCGGCTGGCCGGCCGGGCGAGCGAGGGACCCGAGGAGCACAAGGTGCGGCTGCAAACCGCGCGTGAGGAGCTACGGGCGGCGGGTGAATTCGATTATATTGTGGTCAACGACGACTTCGATCAGGCCGTCGCCACGCTCGAGGCCATCATCGCGGCCGAGAGGTGCAGGACCACTCATGTGACGCAGGTCGAACGCGATGTGCGGGCCCTCGATGAGGAGCTCGCCAGACTTCTGGAAAGGACCATTTAGCCAATGCGTGTTTTCACACCTATCGAAGTGGCAGAGAAAGCCGGCAGCAAGTATCTGGGCGTGCTGGTGGCCGCGCGTTACGCGCGCGAGCTGAATGCACTGCCGAAGGATGCGGTGCCGGCCGGGCTGGAGAAGAAGCTGACTACGCGTTCGCTCGAGACTATGGTTTCGGGCGAGATCGATTTCAAGCTCGAGAAGCGCCGCCGCCGCGGCGCGCAATAATTCGTGGCAGAGCGGCGCGTCGAGCCGCTCGTTCCCCGGCGGCCCTGGCAGGGCCGCTCCGTTTTGCTCGGGGTCGCGGGTGGCATTGCTGCTTACAAGAGCGTGCAGCTTGCTCGCGACCTCACTCAGCTAGGTGCGAAAGTCGACGTCGTCCTTACGCACTCCGCGCGTGAATTCGTAGGGCCCATCACCTTCGAGGCTGTTACCGGCCGACCCACTCACACAGACCTGATCGCGCAAGGCAGCGCGCTCGATCACATTAAGCTCGCAAAGAGCGCGGCTGTGGTTTGTGTCGCGCCCGCGACCGCCGATTTGCTTGCGCGCGCCGCATCGGGGCGCGCGGATGATCTGCTCACCGCGATTCTGCTCGCGACCACCGCGCATGTAATCCTCTGTCCCGCCATGAATGACAACATGTGGGTTCATGCTCAAACGCAGAGGAATGCGCAGCACGTGCGTGAAGCGCTGGGCTACGAGCTGGTCGGTCCGGCCGCTGGTCAATTGGCTGTCGGCGAGGGCATGGGCGCCGGCAGGATGGATGAGCCGGACGTCATCATCGAATACATCGGGCGCGCACTCTCGGCGCGTGATCTCGAGGGAAAACGTTTCGTTGTGACCGCCGGGCCCACGCGGGAGGCCGTAGATCCCGTTCGCGTGCTGAGCAATCGCTCATCCGGCAAGATGGGCTATGCTCTCGCTTCGGCCGCATGGCGGCGCGGCGCCGACGTGCTCCTGATCTCGGGGCCTGCCGCATTGACTCCGCCGGTGGGTGCGCTGGTCGTCAATGTTCAAAATGCAGAGGAGATGGTGAAGGCGGTAAGTTCGGCGATCGGCCAGGCCGATGCGCTGATCATGGCCGCGGCAGTGGCGGATTTTCGACCCGCGACGCCTGCCGCGTCGAAGCTCAAGAAAAGCGCAGCTGTTGCCGCAATCGAGCTGGAGCCGACGCCAGACGTCCTGACAGTAACGCGCGCGCAGCGGGCGCCGAATCTGAAAGTCGTCGGCTTCGCTCTGGAGACGGACGCGCACGCGGCCAACGCGCTGAAGAAACTGAAGGACAAAGCACTCGACCTGATCGTGCTCAATGATGTCACAGAGCCTGGTGCCGGCTTCGAAGTTTCGACCAACAAGGTCACGATCTTCGCCGCGGACGGAAAGTCGGAAGCGTTGCCACTCATGTCGAAGGCTGCCGTGGCGGATGCAATTCTCGACCGGCTCGCGAAAATTCTGTGAATCGCGAACGGCTGATCGAATATCTTCGTCAGCGTGTCGAGCTCGGCGATCACGAGCTGTATCTCGACACGATGACTTCTGCGGAATTTATTCGGGCGTTGAACAGTCCGACACCGCGTTTGTCTGTCAAGTCAGAATCCGACGCGCTCACTGTGCTTCAGCAAAAGGCCGCGGCTTGCATGGCGTGCAGTCTCGGCGCAACGCGCACGAAATCTGTGTTCGCTCGCGGAAATCCATTGTCTCCGTTGATGGTGGTTGGCGAGGCGCCGGGTGAAGAGGAAGACAAGACCGGATTGCCGTTCGTCGGCCGCGCCGGCAAACTTTTGGACGTGTTGCTCGCAGCTATCGGCTTTCCGCAAGACTCCGCTTATATTTGCAACGTCCTGAAATGCAGGCCGCCGGGCAATCGCAATCCACTGCCGAATGAAGTTGATGCATGCAGCGGTTACTTGCGTGGCCAGATCGAAGTTGTCAAACCAAGAGTGCTGCTCGCGGTCGGCAAGTTCGCGGCGCAGACGCTGCTTCAAAGCGAAGAAAGCATTGGCCGTTTGCGCGGCCACATTCAGCAACACAACGCTTTGCCGGTAGTCGTAACGTACCACCCCGCATATCTGCTTCGCAGTCCGAATGCAACGCGGGTGGCATGGCACGACTTCCAACTGGTACGCACGATTCTCGATGAGCCGACTCGAAATAAGCGCTGAAGCTCCAACGGCACCCGGCTTTGCGCGCGCGGTTGCTACACTGCCGCTGCCCGACCGCCAGCCTCCATACGCCCCCGAAGCCGAGATCAGCGTGCTGGGCGGCATGCTCATCGACGGTGATGCGGTCGCGCGCGCGATCGAGATCGTCGACGACTCGATGTTCTACCGCGAGGGCAATCGCCGGATCTTCCGCGCGATGGCCCGCCTGTTTCAGCGCGGTCAGGTCATCGATCCGATTACCATCAGCGAAGAGCTGAAGAAGACCGACGAGCTGGACTTCGTTGGCGGTCTCGCGTATCTCGCCGAGCTGCTCGACGCGGTGCCGACCGCCGCGAATATCGAGTACCACGCGAAGATCGTTCGTGAACGCGCGCTGTTGCGGCGTTTGATCGAGGCTTCGTCGACCATCATCAGAGATTCGTACGAGCCCGGTGAGCGCACGGTCGAGGAAATCCTGGACACGGCCGAGCAGCACATCTTCCAGGTCGCGCAGTCGCACGACCGTCAAGGCTTCGTCTGGATCAAGAAGATTCTGTATCCGACCTTCGAAAAAATCGAGCAGATTCAGGCGGCGAAGGGTGGTATCACCGGCATTCCCACCGGCTTCGGTGATCTCGATGAGATGACGGGCGGCTTCCAGCGTGGCGACCTCGTCATCATCGCCGCACGGCCGTCCATGGGTAAGACATCGCTGGTGACCGGCGTTGCGTTGCATGCGGCGATCTCGCATCAGGTGCCGATCGCGCTGTTCTCACTCGAAATGTCGAAAGAGCAGCTCGTGCAGCGCATGCTGTGCTCGGAAGCGCTGGTCGACCTCGGCAGACTTTTGCGCGGCCGCCTGACCGATGACGATTACGTCCGGCTCGCGCAGGCGGCCGGGCACCTCAATACAGCGCCGGTGTGGATCGACGATTCGGGCGCGCTGTCAGTGCTCGAGATGCGCGCCAAGGCGCGACGACTCAAGGCGGAACAGCCGGACCTCGGCCTGATCATCGTCGATTACATTCAGCTGATGCACGGTGGCACGGGCAACAACGCCGAGAACCGGCAGCAGGAAGTCAGCGCGATCAGTCGTGGGCTGAAGGCGCTCTCGAAAGAGCTGCACGTGCCGATTCTCGCGCTCTCGCAGCTCTCACGTGCGCCCGAACAGCGCTCCGACCACCGTCCACAGCTCTCCGACCTCCGTGAATCGGGTTCGCTCGAGCAAGATGCCGATCTGGTTATGTTCCTGTACCGTCCCGAGTACTACGTTGCGGCACAGGAAGCCGCGGAGAAGGGGCTTCAGGGCAAGGCCGAGCTGATCATCGGCAAGCAGCGCAACGGCCCGACCGGCTCGGTCGATCTGTTTTTCCGGAAGGAATCGACACGGTTCGAGTCATTCTCACGGCAAGAGCAGAATTACTGATCTTCGAGTACGGAAGCGCTGGTCACGCCTTCTGCTGTTTTTCAACGCAGAGGAGACCGCTGGTCAGCAATTCCGATCATGGTCTGAGCGTCTGCCTGTCCGTCGCAACGGTTGCTATCTCTCGATCAGCGACCTCCTCTGCGTTGAATAAAGCAGGGGCGATCGCACGACGGTGACGTCCTCGAAGACCAATGGCGAAGACTAGAACAGCGTTCTTCTGCACCGACTGCGGTAACGAAACCGCGCGCTGGCAGGGACAGTGTCCCGCGTGCGGCGCCTGGAACACTCTGGTCGAGGAGCTGACGCAAAAATCCCGCAAGGAAAAAGTCTCACCCTCCCACACTCGCACAGTCTCACAGTCACAACCTTTAGGCAGCATCACCACGTCCGACAGCGCCCGGTGGCAATCCAACCTGGATGAATTCGACTTCGTGATGGGCGGCGGCATCGTACCCGGCTCCGTCATTCTGATCGGCGGCGAGCCGGGCATCGGCAAGAGCACGCTGCTGCTGCAAGTCGCCGCGCGGCTCGCAGGCAAAGGCAGGCGCGCGCTCTACGTGTCGGGTGAAGAATCCGGCGCGCAGGTTCGCTTGCGTGCGGATCGGCTGAATGAACCGACCGGCGATGTTCTGTTTCTGGGGGAAACGGACCTCGCGCGCATTATCGCGCAGGCCGAAGAACACGGGCCCGCGGTTCTTTTCGTCGATTCGATTCAAACCACCTACACCGAAGACATCGAGGGCGCGCCCGGCAATGTAGGGCAGGTGAGAGAGTGCGCGGCCAGGTTGCAGCGCTATGCGAAGGCAAACGACGTGGCCGTGTTTCTGGTTGGCCACGTCACCAAGGGAGGGACTGTCGCGGGACCGAAGACGCTTGAGCACATCGTCGACACAGTGTTGTACTTCGAAGAGACCGGCAGCCTCGATCACCGCGTTCTGCGCGCGAACAAGAATCGTTTCGGCGGTGTTGATGAGATCGGCGTCTTTCGTATGACGGCGGAAGGATTGATTCCAGTTGCCAACCCTTCCGAGCTGTTCCTGCGCGATCGCAGCACGGGCGTAAGCGGCGCCGCGGTGCTCGCGACCATGGAGGGCACGCGCCCGCTGCTCGTCGAAGTGCAGGCACTATGCACGAAGGCGAGCTACGGTGCAGCGCAGCGTGTCACCACCGGATACGATCGCCAGCGGCTTGCGCTGCTGCTCGCGGTGTTGGAGCAGCGCGCGGGCATTCCGTTCGGCCAGCTTGATGTGTTCCTGAACATCGTGGGCGGCGTGCGGGTGCTCGAGACGGCAGGCGATCTCGCGGTGGCCGCGGCGTTGTTGTCCGCGGTCAGCAATCAGGAGATTCCAGCGACCAGCGTCTTCGTTGGCGAGATCGGTCTCGGCGGTGAGCTGCGCGCGGTGTCGCAAATCGAGCGTCGTCTCGCGGAAGCGGCGCGCATGGGTTTCACCCACGCCTACGTGCCACGCAGATCGATCCCGCGCGAAAAACTCAGCGGGCTCTCGGCCATCGGCGTGAACGATGTCAAAGGGCTGCTCGATGTGATTGGCACATGAATGTCGGTGCGATTATTCCCGCTGCCGGGTCGGGCCGAAGGATGGGTGGCGCGCGCAAGGCTTTCATGGAAATCGCGGGGAAGCCCATGCTGCGGCACTCTGTTGAAGTCATGCTCTCGGATTCTCGCATCAAACAGGTTGTCGTGGTGCTGGCGGCCGAGGACGTCGGCACAGCGCCGCACTGGCTCGAGCAAGCGCGCGTCACGGTGGTTGCGGGCGGCACCCAGCGCGCGGATTCGGTGCGTGCCGGCTTGCAGCAGCTTTCTGAAGCGATCGACGTCGTGATTGTTCACGACGCGGCGCGTCCGCTCTTGAATACCGCGCTGATCGACCGGGTGCTCGAGCCTGTGAACCACGACACCAGCGCGACGCTCGCAATTCAGGTCACCGATACGCTGCACGAAGTGGCTGATGATCTTCAGATCCGTGACACGCCCGATCGCGCGAGGTTCTGGCGCGCGCAGACGCCGCAGGCGTTTCCTCGCGCCGTGCTCGCTCAGGCTTTCGCCGCACAATCGGATTTTTCCGGAGCCACGGATGAAGCCGGTCTGGTCGCGGCCGGCGGCTGGCCGGTCGTGATCGTGCCCGGCGAGCCGTGGAACATCAAGGTGACCACACCGGACGACGTCGCCATGATCGAAGCCATTCTGCATAAGGCGACGCGGTGAGGCGGGTGCCGTTCACCACCCCAGCTGAAGTACGCGCTTCGATTCCGGCGGTCACGGCCCATCTCCAGCGCGGCGGTCTGATCGCATATCCAACCGAAACCGTTTACGGTTTTGGCGGCCTGGTGCGGGATGACGCTCTGGCTTCGTTGTCGGCACTGAAATCGCGCGACGAATCCAAGCCGTTTCTGCTGCTGATCCGCGCAGCCGCCGACTTGCCGGCGCTCGAGTGGACTCCCTCCGCGCGTAAGCTCGCGGAACGATTCTGGCCGGGTCCGCTCACACTCGCGCTGCGTGTGCAAGGCGAGTTGCCGTCACGTATACTTTCAGCGGAAGGCACCCTGGCAGTGCGCGCAACGCCTCACGAAGGCATCAGGACTCTGCTCGAGGCTTTGGACGAGCCGATTACTTCATCGAGCGCGAATCCGCCGCGTTCGGCAACTGCCGTGAGCGCGGATGAGGTCGAACAGGTGCTGCGCGAACTGAAGCACGAGGAAGTGCTGATCCTGGACGGCGGCGAACTGGCGCCGTCGCCGCCTTCGACACTCGTGGATTGCTCGACCGAGCCGCCGCGCATCGTGCGTGTCGGCGTAATTACACCTGAAGCGCTCAGGCAGATCGTGGAGCTGCAGCCGCAAGGACCCGTGTGATGGCTGAGGAATTCGACCCTGCGCGCGGCACGACCTACAACTTGCTGTTCGTTTGCACGGGCAACACCTGTCGCAGTCCCATGGCCGCCGCGATTGCGCGCGCCGAGTTGGAACGGCGCGGCTGGAAGCACGTCTCCGTGCAGTCCGCCGGAGCCGCGACCAACGCCGGACACCCAGCGTCCGAGCAAACCATCAGTGTCCTGCGCGAACAGGGCATCGAGCTGGGCGATCATACGACGACGCCACTCACCGCCGAACTCGTGCGCAATGCCGACCTGGTGCTCGTGATGAGCGCGTCGCATCTCTTTTCGGTCAGCGAGCTGGGCGGCGCCGACAAGGCCGCCATGATCACGGATTTTCTGGCAGGCGATGAAGTGGGCACGGCTATCGAAGATCCGTTCGGCTCCGCCATTGATGCGTACCGCCGCACGTACGATCAGCTCGAGCGCGCCGTCAACGGGCTGCTCGCGCGCCTCGAGCCGATTCTCTCACCCTGACGCGCGTGCCAATCTCAGCCGCCACGCGAACGTTCGCGCTGCTCGGAGAACCGGTAGAGCATTCGCGCTCCCCTCAGATCCAGAATGCCGCGATCAAGGCCGCGGGCATCGATGCCGTGTATGTCGCGCTGCGCTGCGGCCAGCATGCTGTGCCGGGACTGATCGGCGGCCTCGCCCGCGCCGGTGGTGGCGGTAACGTCACTATCCCGCACAAAGGCGTTGCCGCTGACGTGGTCGACATTGCATCGCAGCGCGTGCGCGCGACCAGCGCGTGCAACACGTTCTGGTTGCAGCGTGGCAAAGTGCATGGCGAGAATACCGACGTGGCCGGCTTCAGTCGCGCGCGCGCCCTTCTGCTTCCCGATTTGCACGATGCGCGCGTACTGATCATCGGCTCGGGCGGCGGCGCGCGCTCGGTCCTGTATTCGCTGCTCGATGATGGCGCCGCCGGCGTCACCGTGCTCGGCCGCAAACGTGCGCGCTCCCAAGAAATCACTGCGGTTGCCGGGCGGCGTGCGCGCCGGGTCGCTTACATCACCAACGAGCGGCTGCTGCGCAATGAAGGCTTTGACCTGGTCGTGAACGCAACATCGCTTGGGCTGCGCGCAACCGATCGCTTCCCGCTGCACTTCTCACGGCTGGCCGCTCTGCGCGCGGTGTTCGATCTCGTCTATCAGCCCGGCGGCACGCGCTGGGTGCAGCAGGCTCGTGCGCTCGGAATTCCGGCCGCGGATGGCGCGGAGATGTTGATTCAGCAGGCGGCGGCGGCATTTGAAATTTGGTTCGATGTCGAGGCGCCGGTCGCAGTCATGCGTGCTGCGTTTGGGTGAACTGCGTGCGGGTGCGGGTGCGAGTGCGGGTGTTTAGAGCATAAGCGTGTTGACTGCGGTCGCGTTCGTGTTCGGGTGACCGGTGCGCGTGTTTCTGCGTGCGCGTGTCCTGGTGCGTGTGTTCCTGCGTGCGCGCGCTTGCAAACTAGTGCTACTCGCCGTTCCTGTGCCTTTCTTCTTGTTGTTTGATCATTACCGTCATCATGCCTATGTAGCAGTCCGCCATCTCATCCGCGCGACGAATCCGGGCGGCGGGAATGCCTTTCTTGTCCACCGCGCGCTGGAGTGCCTTTCGGACCTCACCAATCTCACGCCTCGATATGTCGAACGCGCTCGCCTTGACTTTCGGCTTGAACGCGACCAGTCCCTCCGAGAGGTTTAGGCCTCCTGACTCCATTGAACGCTCCAAATGATCGGCGATTTTTTTCAGGCGAGGCGGAAGGATCTGAAGGATGGCATCAATTTCCTTAGCCAGTTCACGGCAGAGCTGATAAACCCGCATTTGCTCAGGACGCATACGCAACGAAAGCCCAAAAACCGGCGCAAAAACATGGCAAAAGAGGCCTCTTACGAAGAAACACCCGCACAGGTCACCCGCACCCGAACACGACCGCGGTCAACACGCATGGGTTCTAAGCACCCGCCCACGCACCCGCACTCACCCCCGCACGGGCACAACCGTGACACATCCCGCCATGCCCCCGCGTCCGTCCCGAGCATAATGTTCGGAGATGCTCGACGCGCTGCTCGATCTCATGCTTCCACCAATTTGTCTCGCCTGCGACCAGCTCATCGCGACCGGCGACTCGAAACGACTCGTCTGCCGGCGCTGCCGGACCAGGCTGCGCAAGGCGCCGCCGCCGCTGTGCGGTCGTTGCCGCGCACCGCGCCTGATCACCGGCCGCCAAATCGAAAAGCATTGCGAGGAGTGCAGGGAGTGGCCGCCGGAACTCGAGCGCGCCGACAGCGCGTTTCTAATGCATGCGCCGGCCGATCGCATCGTGCATCAATTGAAGTATAGAGGCTGGGCCGCACTTGCGGACGTGATGGCACAGCCCATGGCGGACGCGGTGCTGACGAGCGACGTCGCATGGCGGCCGGATGTAATCATGCCGGTACCGACCACCGGAGCGCGCCAGCGCGAGCGCGGTTACAATCAGGCCGAGCTGATCGCGCGGGGTGTCGCGACCAGGTTGAACTGCGCGTGCGAGCTGCTGCTCGAGCGTACGTCGTCGAAAAGCACTCAGACCACCTTGCAGCCCGCTGCGCGCGGGGCTAACGTGGCCGGGGCATTCCGATTGCGTTCCGATGCGCGGGAACGGATGGACGCTGCGCACATTCTTATTGTCGACGACGTGCTCACGACCGGCGCGACCGCAATCGAGTGCACGCGAACTTTGATCGAATCAGGCGCGCGCTGCGCATCTGTGCTCACCTATGCGAGGGCCGTCGATACACGGCGGCTGCTCGCGACTTAGGAACCTGAGAACCGGGAACTGAAAACGAAATGGCCACTAAGGTCGCAATCAACGGGTTCGGGCGGATTGGAAGAAACATCCTGCGGGCCGCGAAGAAATACAAAGCCGATTTCGACATCGTCGGCGTCAACGACATCACCGACAACAAGACGCTCGCACATCTCCTGAAATACGACTCGGTGCACGGCAAGTATCCTGGCTCGGTCGAGGCCGCCGGCGATGGCTTGATCGTGGCTGGCGACAAGATCAGGGTGAGCGCCGAGAAGGATCCGGCCAACCTGCCCTGGAAGGAGCTGGGCGTCGACATCGTCTTCGAGTCGACCGGCCGCTTCACGGATCGCGATGCGGCCGCCAAGCACCTGGCCGCGGGCGCCAGGAAAGTCATCATCACCGCGCCGGCAAAGGGTGAGGACATCACCATCGTAATGGGCGTCAACGATGACAAGTACGACGCGGCCAACCATCACATCATCAGTAATGCGAGCTGCACGACCAACTGTCTGGTGCCGGTGGTGAAGGTACTGCGCGACAGCTTCGGATTTCGGCGCGGGCTCATGCTGACCGTCCACTCCTACACGAACGATCAGAACATTCTCGACCTGCCGCACAAGGACCTGAGACGGGCGCGGGCAGCGGGCATGTCGATCATCCCGACCACGACCGGCGCGGCCAAGGCGACCAGCCTCGTCATCCCGGAAGTGAAGGGCAAAATCGACGGCCTCGCGATTCGAGTGCCGACACCCGATGTATCGGTGGTCGATCTGACGGCCGAAGTGGATAAGGTCGTGACCGTCGATCAGGTCAATGATGCGTTTCGCGCGGCTGCCGCGGGTCCTCTCAATGGCATCCTCGCCGTTTCCGACGACCCGCTGGTCAGCGTGGACTACATCGGAAATCCGAACAGCTCCATCGTCGATCTGCTCTCGACCTTCGTAGTCCAGGACCAAATGGTGAAGGTCATGGCCTGGTACGATAACGAGTGGGGCTACTCGGTCCGCTGCGTCGATCTCGCGCAGTATATCGCGAAGAAGCTATAGCCATTTAAGTCATTGTATCTCAATAGCATGGCTACATCTACTTAAAGTAGTGTATCAATATCGAGAGGATTGACTCGGCGGACCTGGAGGGTTTACCGTAGAAGGAGACACCGCCTATGCGTGAGCGTCTATGGCACGTATCTGGCGCAATCCCGACACCCGTGGGCTCCCCGCGCGCCCGGGAGGGAGGAGCGAGGATGACGACGATGGAAAACGATCTGCAGTACGGCACCTACCGTTGTCCCGTCTGTGGTCATCGAGACGCCACGGAGATCGAAGCGCGCGAGCCGCACCGCGTCATTGAGTGCAGCTATTGTGATACGCCGCTCGAGGTATCACCGCGTGGTCGGGACTCCGTTCGTTTTTCCGTTCAGGTAGCGGAGGCGCCGGCGCGGGGTTGAAGCTGCGCGAGAACCGAGAACGATGATCGCGTCAGAGAAGAGCGGCCGCGGTGCTGAACAGCATCGTGGCCGTTCGGCTTTTCCAGATAGCGCCGTTGCGGATGCCCAGAACCGGTTGCTTGAGCTCGGCGGTGTAAACGCTGAGAGCCGGACACAAGTCGTAGACGCCGTCGCGTTGCACTATCTCGAATCCGGCTCGGGCGAGACGCTGCTGATGCTGCATGGTGCCGGCGGCGGAGCGGCCAACTGGTATCGCCTGATGGCGCCGCTCTCGCAGCGCTTCCGTGTCGTAGCCGTAGACCTGCCGGGTTTTGGGCTGTCGGACTCCATCGAGCCTCAGCGTCCGCTCGGACGCCAGATTGCCGGCCTGATTTTCAATTTTCTCAAAAAAATCGACGTCGGGCCGGCGCACATTGTCGGCACTTCGTTCGGAGGGCTGGTCGCGGCGCGGCTGGCCGAGCTATCGAATCCGCGCAGTCTCGTCCTGATCGATGCCGCCGGGCTTTGGCGCGAAGCATCCTTTCAGCTGAAGACCGCATGCATGCCGATCTTTCAATGGCTTGCACTCAAGCAGACGCGCGCGGGTGCGCGCATCGCGCTCGAACGGATCCTGATTCGAAAGCGGTTGCCGCAAGAACACGAGCAGGCACTGGTTGATTACATCTACGCATCGGCCGCGCGCACCGATATCAGGAAACTGGGTCGCGCCTACGCGCTCTTTGGTGGCTGGCGCGGCCAGTCTGAAGTTCTGAACGCCGTCGAGCTTAAGGCGCTTGCTGATCGCACACTCATTATCTGGGGCGAGCAAGATCGTTTCTTGCCGGCTCCTCGCTCGCAGCTCGAGCAGGCACTAGCCGCCGGGGTTCAGGTTCATATGATTCCCGGTGTCGGGCATTCACCGAACTGGGAGGCGCCCGACGAAGTGTTGATGGCGATGAAGGTTTTCTGGGATGGGCTTGGGGATGAACAAAAAGAGCATTCGTGACCTGCCGGACGCGCTGCTTGCCGGCAAGCGGGTTCTGGTGCGCGTGGATTATAACGTGCCGCTCGAGAACGGACGCGTCGCAGATGATACGCGCATTCGCGAAACCGTGCCCACCATACAGTATCTGCTGGACCGCAATGCGTGCGTCATCCTGGTGTCGCACCTGGGGCGGCCGAAGGGGAAGTGGCGTGACGAGCTCTCGCTGAAACCAGCCGCCAATCATCTCGCCACACTCATTCCAGCACGGATTCACTTCGTGAAGGACATCGTCGGACCGGAGGCGAAGGCGGCCGTGGATGCGGTGCCGGCGGGTGAGATTCTCGTGCTCGAGAATGTTCGCTTCCTGCCTGGAGAGGAGACCAATGATCCGTTGCTGAGCGAAGCCCTGGGCGCGTTCGGCGATGTGTATGTCAACGACGCATTCGGCTCCGCTCATCGCGCGCACGCCTCGACCGCCGGGGTTGCGGAAATTGTAAAGAAGGATGGCAAGCCGGCGGTAGCAGGTTTCCTGATGGAGAAAGAGCTGCGCTTTCTCGGCGAGACGCTCGCGAACCCGGCAAAGCCGTTTGTCGCGATCCTCGGCGGTTCGAAGATCTCGGGCAAAATCGATGTGATAGAGAATCTGCTGCCACGCGTTGATTTTCTGCTGATCGGTGGCGCAATGGCGAACACGTTCTTTCGTGCGATGGGTCTCGAAACCGGCGGTTCGCTGGTAGAAGACGACCGCCTGGATATGGCGCGCGAACTAATGGAACGTGCCGGACGCAAGCTCGTGCTGCCGGTGGACGTGGTGGTTGCCGCCGAGGCCAGGGCGGGTGTGCGCAACTGGATCCTGGATCGCGACAACGTTCCGCCCGAAGCGAAGATCTTCGACATTGGTCCGAAATCGGGGGCTTCGTTTCGCGATGTAATCGACAAGGCGAAGACAATTCTTTGGAACGGACCGGTTGGCATGTTCGAGATTCCCGAGTTCGCCCAAGGCACCGACGGCGTTGCGCGGGCGGTAGCTGATGCGACGGAGAACGGCGCGACGTCAATTGCCGGTGGCGGCGACACGGCCGCCGCGATCGCAGCAGCCGGCGTTGCGGAGCGGATCACACATATATCTACGGGAGGCGGCGCTTCCCTCGAGTTTCTGGAAGGCAAGACACTTCCAGGCGTTGCGATTCTTGATGACGCAGCCAGCTGATGGAAACTTCACCGCGCTGGCCGAAGCCCGTGATCGCGGGCAACTGGAAGATGAACAAGGGGCCGCACGCCGCGCGCGATTTCGTGCGCGAGCTCACTGCGCGTTACGCACCAATGGACGCAGAGACGGTCATTCTGTTTCCGCCCGCGATCTCCGTTGCGGTTGTGCACGATGCGCTCGGTAGTCGTCGCGACATCCACCTCGGCGTGCAGAACGTTTACTGGGAGAAGGAGGGCGCGTTCACCGGCGAAACCAGCGCGGCCATGGCGAAGGATGCCGGCGCTGAGTTCGTGCTGATCGGCCATTCCGAGCGCCGGCACATCTTCGGCGAGGCCGATGCACAAGTGCAGCGTAAAGTAGCCGCGTCGCTAGAGGCGGGTCTGACGCCGGTGATCTGCGTCGGCGAGCAGCTGGATGAGCGCAAGGCCGGCCGCGTGAGTGAAGTCATCACGCGCCAGTTACGAGCGGCGATTGCCGGCCTGACGGCGGATCAGGCGTTTGCGTTTCTGATTGCATACGAGCCGGTTTGGGCAATCGGCACCGGCGTGACGGCGACACCTGCTGATGCCAGTGAGGCGCAGGCCGTGTTGCGAACGCTGTTGAGCAACCAGCTCGGCTCTGATGGCGAGAAGGTGCCGATCCTTTATGGCGGATCGGTAAAAGTAGAGAACGCGCGCGAGCTATTGGCGGCGGAGCACGTGGATGGGCTGCTGATCGGTGGCGCGAGCCTCGATGCGGAGGGTTTTGCTACGATCTGCCGCGAGGCCGCGAGTTGACAGAACGCGCTGTTTTGCGCGAAACTTAAAGGCTGTAAATCCTTATTTCGGAAGAGAATTAGACCGTGTACCCACTGCTTTTGACATTGCTGCTTCTGGACGGCCTGCTCCTGACGGTCGTGGTGCTTCTGCAATCCGGTAAGGGCGGCGGCCTGGCCTCGATGGGTGGCGGCATGGGCACCGATACGCTGATCGGTGGTCGTCAGGCCGCAACGATTCTGACCAAGGCGACATGGATCACCGGCGCGCTGTTCCTGGTGCTTTCACTGGTGCTCGCGATCCTGTCCAGCCGCTCGCAGCAGCCGAGCTCGATCCTGCGCGAAGAGTTCCGGCCGGCTCCGGCTGCGGCGCCAGCGCCGGTCCAGCTGCCTGGCACGCAACCAGCCGCGCCGGCAACAACGCCGGGCGCGCAACCGCAGGCTCCGGCTACAACGACGAACTAATCGCGGTCGCGACCTTCGGCGCTCAGCTCCGGGTATCCGTGCGCAATGTCGTAAGTCATTTCGTAGGGTCCCCGCTGAGCGGCGCCGCTCGCAATGATCGGTGCGCGTCTTTCCGACGTCGCGCGCCCCCAAAGAATCCGACCGATTGCAGTCTCGTGTAGCCCATGTTCCGGGCGGAAAAAACGGGGAGAGCTCGATTCTTCCATTTCTGCTCCGTTCGAGAAAATTCGTAGCGCGTTGACTCTGCAAGATTTGCGCTCCATTTTGCCGCTATGGCGGAGGCAGCCTTGAAGCGCGACGAATTGCACGAGATCTACTACTACCTGCAGCTGACCAGGCAGGTGGAGCAGGTCCTCGTAAATCTTTATCGACAAAACAAAGTCATTGGCGGTCTCTACCGCTCGCTAGGCCAGGAAGCAACCGCGGTGGGCAGCGCGTATGCGCTTCGCCGGCGCACTGACGGTACCGGCGACATTCTTTCCCCAGCCATTCGCAATCTCGGCTCGCTATTCGTGATGGGCGCCAATCCCGCCGATGTCATGAAGCAATACATGGCGAAAGGCGATTCGCCGACGCGCGGTCGCGAGCAGAACGTCCATTTCTGCGATTACGACAAGGGTTTTGTCGGTCTGATCTCACACCTCGGCATCATGGTCGAGATCATGTCGGGTGTAGCCCTCACCTTCAAGCTGCGCAACGAGCCGCGCGTCGCACTGACTTATCTCGGCGACGGCGCTTCTTCGACCGGCGCGTTCCACGAAGGCTTCAATTTCGCCGCCGTTCAGAAAGCTCCGTTCGTCGTCATCATCGAAAACAATTGCTATGCGTATTCAACGCCGGTCTCGAGGCAGACTGCGTGCGGCTCATTCGTCGAGAAGGCGGCAGGCTATGGCGTGCATGGTGAGCAATGCGATGGCAACGATGTCCTGGCCGTCTATGAGATGACGAAGCGCGCCGTCGAACACGCCCGTTCCGGCGCGGGCGCAGCGCTGCTCGAGGTGATGACATACAGGCGGATGGGACACGCCGAGCACGATGCACAGCAGTACGTGCCGCCCGGCGAGCGTGAAGAGTGGGAGAAGAAGGATCCGCTCGCGCGCTACGAGAAACGACTGATCGACGAGAAGCACGCGACTCACGAAGAACTCGCGTCCATATCAGCGCGTGTCGCCGAAGAAGTCGATCGCGCACGTGCACAAGCCGAAGCTGCAGAGATGCCGGAACCCGAATGGGCTTTGGGCGGCGTCTACAGCGATTTGGAGACCGAGATACCTTGGACAAGAAGGGCCGCGAGTACGTGACCGCAAGTCAGGCACTTCTGCTGTTTTCAACGCAGAGGAGGCCGTAGGCCGAACATGCAGCCATGGCCCGTACGCATCGAAACGCGAAAGTTAATGAACCTTGTAATTGTTTAGCCACACTTTGAGGCACTGCTGGCCGTTGGGCCTGCGGCCTCCTCTGCGTTGAAAACAGCGAATGTGTTTAACCAGCAGAAGAGTACTCGACATCCATGGCGACAGTCTTAGAAAAGCCTGAACACGTGCGTCAAACGGAGCAGGGCAAGCCTGTCACCATGCTCGAGGCTATTCGCGAGGCATTGTGGGAGGAACTCGAGCGCGATCCGAACGTCTTTATTCTTGGTGAAGACATCGGCGTGTATGGTGGCGCGTTCAAGGTGACGGATGGCTTCATCGATCATTTTGGCGGCGATCGCATCATCGACACACCGATCAGTGAGGCAGGCTTCACGGGCGCGGCCGCCGGTGCGGCGCACATGGGGCTGCGTCCTGTCGTCGAAATGCAGTTCATGGATTTCGTGTCGTGCGCATACGAGCCGCTGACCAATTACATCGCGACGTCACGCTGGCGTTACGCGGGCGCGATGCCATTGGTTGTGCGCGGCCCGGTTGGCGGCGGCGTGCGCGGCGGTCCGTTCCACTCGCAGAATCCGGAAATGGCGTTCTTCCACACGCCCGGTCTGAAGATCGTCTATCCATGCACGGCGCGGGATGCAAAGGGACTGTTGAAGGCCGCGATTCGCGATGATGATCCGGTCTTGTACTTCGAGCACAAGAAGCTCTACCGCGCGCCCTTCCTGCGTGAAGTGCTGCCGAACGACGATTACATCGTGCCGCTCGGCAAGGCGCGCACACACCGCGAAGGCAAGGACATCACGATCGTTACCTACGGCATGATGGTGCACGAATCGCAGAAGGCGGCGGAGCAGGTTGCCGCAGGCGGCATCGACGTCGAGATCATCGATCTGCGCTCGCTGCTGCCGCTCGATGAGGATGCGATCGTGGCGAGTGTAAAGAAGACGAACAAAGTTCTGATCGTGCACGAGGACACGCGCACCGGCGGCATTGCGGGCGAGATCGGCATGCGCATCAGCGAGCAGGCTTTCGAGTGGCTGGACGCGCCCGTGCTGCGCGTGACCGCGATCGATACGCCGGTGCCGTATTCGCCGCCGCTCGAGGACTACTATTTGCCGCAGGTGAGTGACATCGTCACGGCTTGCCGCTATCTGGCGAAATACTGAGGAGACACGATGGCCAAGGTTGACGTTCCGATGCCCCAGATGGGCGAATCGATCGCCGAGGGTACCGTCTCGAAGTGGCTGAAGCAAGTCGGTGACCAGGTTCAGCGCGACGAGCCATTGCTCGAAATCTCGACCGACAAGGTCGACGCCGAGATTCCGTCACCCACCGCCGGTGTGCTGGCCGAGATCAAAGTGCAGGAAGGCACGACGGTCGAAGTTGGCAGTATCGTTGCCGTGATCGACACGGAAGCGAAGGCCGGAGCACAGCAAACTGCGGCACCGCCAACGGCGCCACCCGCAACTGCGGCACCACAAGCTTCGGCACCGCAAACCACGGCACCGCAAACCGCGACCGCGCCCGCGGAAAAACCCGCGCCGGCGACCGCGACCGCGACCGCGGACAACGGCAAGGCCGACACAGCCGAAGAACGTCTACGTCAGAAGTCGACACCGCTCGTGCGCCGCATCGCTGCGGAGCACAACGTCGACATCGGCCAGATTCCGGGAAGCGGTTACGCCGGTCGTGTCACCAAGAACGACATCATGTCATACATCGAGAAGGCTCCGGCGGCGGCGCCCACGCCGAGCGCGAAACCGGCGCCCGCGGCGGCCCCGGCCGCGCCCGGAGATTTCTGGACCACGTTCTACAAGACCGTGCAGCATCCGGAATTCCAGGCACGCGCAGGCGACGAAGTGCGGCCGATGGATCGCGTGCGTCGTCTTACAGCGGATCACATGGTGCGTGCGAAGCGGGTTGCGCCGCACGTGCATTCGTTCATCGAGATCGACTTCACACAAATCGACAAGGCGCGCAAGAAGAACGCTGCGAAGTGGGAGCAGCAGGGTGTCAAGGTCAGCTACACCGCGTTCGTGGCATGGGCGTGCGCGCAGACCATTCACGAATTCCCGATGATCAACTCGGTGGTGTCGGGCGAGAGCGTGATTTACCGCAAGGACATCAATATCGGCATTGCGGTCGATCTCAACCCGGGACTGATCGTGCCGGTAGTGAAGAACGCGGATGAGCTGAACGTGGCCGGCGTCGCAAAACGGATCAATGATCTCGCGGAGCGTGCGCGCGCCAGGAAGCTGAAGCCGGATGAGGTTGCAGGCGCGACCTTCTCGATCACCAATCCGGGCGTGCTCGGCACAACCGTGGGCATGCCGATCATTCCGGAAGGCACCGCGGCGATTCTCGGCACCGGCGCGATCGAGAAGCGAGTGGTTGTCGTGCAGGATGCGGACGGCGCCGATGTCATGGGCATTCGCAAGCGCGCCTTTTTCTCACTCGGTTACGACCATCGCATCGTAGATGGCGCGGATGCCGCGCGCTTCCTTTCGAAGCTGAAGCAGGTGCTTGAATCATTCCCGGAAGATGCGTGAGCTAGAAGTTCGCGGCCTCGGCACCGTCGCTTACGCGGATGCGCTTGCTTTGCAGGAGGATTTCGTCAAGCGACGCCGTGGCGGGGAGATTGCCGATCAATTGCTGCTGCTGCAACATCCGCACGTCATCACTCTCGGCACGTCATCGCATACCGATCACGTCCTGGTCGACGAAGAGCAGCGCAAGCTGCTCGGCATCGAACTCTTCGAGACCGGCCGCGGCGGCGACGTTACTTATCACGGTCCCGGCCAGCTGGTCGGCTACCCGATTCTCGACCTGAAACCGGACCGCTGCGATCTGCACAGGTATGTCCGAGACATCGAAGCCGTGCTGATTCGGGCACTGAGCGATTTCGATCTCGAGTGCGCCCGCAAGGACGGACTGACTGGTGTCTGGCTTGGCGATGAGAAGATTGCGGCGATCGGCGTGCGGGTCTCGAGCGGCTGGATCACCAGTCACGGCTTCGCGCTCAACGTAAATACAAATCTGGCCTTTTTCGACTCTATCGTGCCGTGCGGCATCAATCGTTTCGGCGTAACATCCCTGGCGCGGGCATTCGGCACCGAAGTGGACATGGGTATCGTTACCGACTCCGTCACACGCGCGTTTGCGCAGGAATTCGATCTTGAACTCGTGGTTGGGTTGGCGGCTCAGAACCGCTGACCGATACTGACGTCGAAGCGACCGCTGCCGCGTGTCGCGTAGCCGTAGCCCGCCTCGAGCGCACCGAGCGGCGTGGGCAGGATGATGCCGAGCTGCGCGCCACCGATCCACCGGCCTGCGTCGAGTGTCTCTTCGAGATCAGCGCCGACCGCGCCGCTGCGCGTGCGCAGGCGGATAAAACCGGCGTAAAAGGGATATGCGACGTCGACGCCGGCAACCACGCGCGACGCGTCACGCCGCTCGCCCCAGACAAATCCCGGAATCATGTGATCGTCACCGAGGCTCGGCTGCACGTCCGGTGGCGTGTCCCCTCGCGTCACACGCACATCGCCCAGCGCCGCAATCTGCCAGCCGCGTAGCTCGAGCGTGCGCGAGCCACTCACCGTCACACGCGAGTACGTGAAATCGCCCCAGCGCCGTTCAGCCTCGAGCGTGAAAGGAATGCCGACGACCGATGCGGGTGGTTTCACCGACGCCCAACGCACCAGCGGACCGACTGCAAATCCGGACGCACCATCTTCGAGATCGATCCATTCAGCGCGCAGACCGCCGACCGCGAAGCGTTTGCGCAGAATGTGCGGCAGCTCCAACGCGAGCCAACCGCCGGTGCGCAACACCTCCTTGCTACCAATTACATCCTCATCGAAGAATCGGACCTGTCGTTCCTGCGCGTATGCGCCGAGTGACCACGCCAGCCCGGCCGCACGACTCGAGAACACGCGCGTCGACAAGGCCGCGGACCGTTCGAGCCCGCCGAGCGACGCGGCCGCACTCCAGACCGCGGGGCGCCGTGCGAACATCGAATATCGGTCGATCGAGCCCCACGCGCGTCCGCCGCGGTCATTCTCGTAATGCGCCGCCGCGGTCAGGGACACCTTCGGCTGGCCCACCAGACGCACGACCATCGTCGGGTGTTGATCCGTGCCACGCTGTTCGACGCGCGGCCAGACCGCCTCGAACAGCCCGGTTGCATAGAGGCGGTCGAGCGCGTGCGTAACCGACGCCACGTCATATGATCGTGCTGCAACCTCGCGGAACAGCGCGTTTGCGAGGCCGGCCAGCGCGGAATCAGGTGCCTCGAACACAACCGCAGCGAACGAATCCGGCGGCGCCTGCGCTGCGCGCGGCACACGCGCAAACACAGCGCGCGTTTGCGGCAAATCACGAAGCGCCGCGGCGCGACCAATCTCGATCAACGGTGTCGGATCGGCTGGAAACGTGGCGCCGGACAAACCTGGCGGCATGTCCGGCTGCACCAGTACATCAGGGCGAACGGTGTCTTTTTGTGCGTGCGACTGCATGTGATCGAGCGCGCGTTGCACCACATCGAGCGGAGCATTCGAATGGACATTGGGCGGTGGACGCGCGACGTCGACTGCAATCAGATATTCAGCACCGAGCTTGCGCGCGAATTCGGTAGGCAGGTTGGCGGCAACACCGCCGTCGATTAAAACACGCTCGTCCCACACCACCGGCGCAAAGAAGCCGGGCACCGCCATGCTCGCGCGCGCAGCGAGCGCCAGATCGCCATGGTCGAGCGCAGTCGGCTGGCCGGTCTTCAAGTCGACGGCGATCGCGCGATAGCGGCGCGGCAGTTTGTCGAAATCGCCGCGGCTGCGCGCGTTCGCATCGAACAGTAATGCCGCGAGCGCGCGATTGATTCGCCATTGACCAACCAGGCCGCGACTGAAGCGAAAGCGGGCAACGCTAAGGTCGATCGCCAGCATGGGATAACGGATCGCGCGCTCAATGCCGATCACGCCGGGCGTCGGCTCGAACATGCCGCGCCACTCGACGTTGGTGATTTGGTCGCGAATTGCTTCCGGCTCGTATCCGGCCGCGTAAAGTGCACCGACTACAGCACCCATGCTGGTGCCGACCACGATATCAGGATCGTAGCCGCGCTCTTCGAGCATGAGCAGCACGCCCACGTGTGCGATGCCGCGCGAGCCGCCGCCGCTCAGCACGAGCGCCTGCTGCGCTGCCGCAGCGACCGGAATCAAACACAGGATGAAAGCGAACGCGCTGTGCCTCATCGATCAGCCGGCGGTGTGATCGAACTCGAGATACCTATCGTACTTCTCCCGTTGCTGATCGAGCCAAGTCAGAAACCCGGTTTCCACCAATCCGTTGGAGCTGGTCTGCTCCCTCGCAGCGCGCGTGGCGAGATAATTTGCATACTCGTTTTGCGGATGCCCGGCGTGTCCCTTGATCCATTTCCATTCGACGTCGTGCCGAGCGGCCACGCGCGCAAGCTCCTGCCACAGCTCTGCATTCTCGAGTGCACCCGTCTTGCGTTTCCAGCCGCTCCGAACCCAACCGTGCACCCATTCCGTCATACCTCGCACCAGGTACTGTGAGTCCGAAACGAAATAGACGCGGCAAGGCTTTTTCAATAGCTCCAGACCGGCGATCGCGCTCTGGATCGCCATCTTGTTGTTGGTGGTCGCGGGCGCACTGAGCCAGTAGTCACGTCGCAGCCACCTCCGCCTTTGCCAGAGTTCGACCAATCCGGCCGCGCCGCCGGGGCGATCCTGACCGATGTTCTGGTTGCCGAGGCAGCTCTCGTCTGCGTGAATGTGAACTAAGGGCTTCTGCATTTTGACAATCTAACTGCGGGCGCGGGCAGAGGCGGGGGCGAGGGCGGGCAATCCGGGTGTCACATCGGGCATGGGGCCGAGACGCCTGGGCCCTGCCCGTCGTTATTGCCCGATGTCCTCGCCCTTGCCTCCGCCCTTGCCCCCCACCCGCCTTTCAGTTCTTGCCGAAACGTCATAAACCACCTAAATTCTTATTCTGCAACTTCTTGCGGAGCCCAATTGAGACAAAGAGCATACCTTCTTCTTGAGGATGGCCGCCAGTTTTTCGGCGAGCCGCTAGGGCATCGTGTAGATGCTCTCGGGGAGGTTGTTTTCAATACCTCGATGACCGGCTACCAGGAAGTTCTCACCGATCCGTCCTATGCCGGCCAGATCGTCGTCATGACGTATCCGCTCATCGGCAATTACGGCATCAGTTCACTCGATCCGGAATCGTCGCGCGTGCAAGTCGCTGGCTTCGTCGTGCGCGAGGTGCCGCCTCGCTTCAGCAACTGGCGTGCGGAGACGTCGCTCGAGGATTACCTCGGTGCGGCTGGCGCAGCCGCAATCTCAGGTGTCGACACGCGCGCGTTGACGTTGCATCTGCGCAGCGCCGGCGCCATGCGTGCCGGCATCGCGATGGCGAATACGCCGGTCGAGCAGATGCTTGCAAAGATTCATGCGCATCCGCGCATGGAAGGCCTGGACCTCACGTGCGGCGTCACGACGGCAGAGCCTTACGATGTGGCAGCCGCGGGCGCTGAGCAGTTCCACGTCCTGGCCTACGATTTCGGCGTGAAGCGCAATTCGCTGCGCATGCTCGCCGAGCGCGGCGCCCGCGTGACGACGGTGCCGTCCACTACGCCAGCCGAGGCAATGCTCGAGCTGAAGCCAGACGGGCTTTTTCTGTCAAACGGCCCAGGTGATCCGGAAGCGGTCGAGCATTCGACCGAGACGATCCGGCAGTTCGCCAGAAACGAGATCCCGGTCTTCGGCATTTGCCTGGGCCACCAGCTAACGGCGCGCGCATTTGGCGGGCACACGTACAAGCTGCTTTACGGGCATCGCGCGGCGAACCATCCAGTACGTCGTTTGGAGGACGGAGCGGTCGAGATCACGTCGCAAAATCATGGTTTTGCGGTGAGACGCGGCCCCGGTGACGAGGTGGAAGGCGCGCCGGCGCTGCGTACGACCCACATCAACCTGAATGATCATACGATGGAAGGGCTGGAACACCGGGAGCTGCCGATTTTCAGCGTCCAGTATCACCCGGAGGCGGCACCAGGCCCCCATGATTCGCTGTACCTGTTCGACCGGTTCATGGACGCCATGAGGCGGCGTCAGGGATAAAAGAAGCTTGCGCGGGCCCGGGTTGCGAGTTAACCTAGGTGCCCGCCCCATATTAATTTACGACATTCGCGGGAATCTTCGTGGCCCGGCGGTCCGTCTATACAATCCTGGTCGTAGCGGTTCTTTCGCTAATGGTGCTGGCGGGGCTCGTGCTGGCCGTTATCACGTCGGTCGGCGGCGGAAGAACTCTGACCTTCGGTAATCGCATAGCGATCATCGAAGTCGAAGGAATTATCGGGGACGACCGGGAAGTTCTGGAGAATATTCGCGATTTTCGCGATGATGCGTCGGTCAAAGGCTTCGTTGTCGCGATCAACTCGCCTGGCGGCGAGGTTGGGCCGTCGCAGAGCATCTATCGAGAGATCAAGCGGTTGCGCGACGAGGATGACCGGCCGGTCATCGCGGCGATCAACAGCGTAGGGGCTTCGGGGGGCTATTACATCGCGCTGGGCGCGGATTCGATCTATGCCAATCCCGGTGCCATCACCGGTTCGATCGGCGTGATCATGGAAATGCCGAACGTTGGCGGCCTGTTGGAAAAAGTCGGTGTCGAGATGCAGGTGGTTAAGAGCGCCGAGCACAAGGACATCGGGTCGCCGTTCAGAAGGATGTCACCGAGCGACAGCGCTGTGCTGGGCGCGATGGTGATGGATGTTTATACGCAATTCGTTGAAGTAGTCTCGGCCGAACGCAAGAAGAGCCGGGCGGAGCTGGGGGCGCTGGTGGATGGCCGCGTGCTGTCCGGGCGCCAGGCAATGCAGAGCGGTCTGATCGATCGCGTAGGCAACTTCAACGATGCGGTGGCGGCGGCAGGACGGATGGCAGGACTGGGCGCTACGCCGAAGCTGCTCTATCCACCAAAAGACGAAGTAACTCTTTGGGATGCGCTGATGGGCCGGGCCGAAGCGTCGATCGCGAATCGACTTGCGCGACCACTCGACCAGGCAACCACGCCGCGGGTGAAATTCATTCTTCAATGACGGAAAGACTCTTCCAGTAGGGAGGCATCATGACCAAAGCCGATCTCGTCGAGCAAGTGGCCGAGGCGATCGGTCCCGGGATCACCAAGAAGGATTGTGCATTGGTGGTCGATGGACTGTTGAACGCGATCAAGAAGGCCATGGCGGAGCATTCGCATATCGAGATCCGCGGCTTCGGCACGTTCAAGGTGCGCAAGCGCCGCTCACGAATGGCTCGCAATCCGCGCACGGGTGATCCGGTCGAGGTGCCAGCGCGCGCGGTGCCGATCTTCAAGCCCTCGAAGGAACTGCGGGCTGAAGTTTCGCACCAGCAGCACATCCCGGTTTAAGCGATACCGACAGGGATAGCGATAGCGATGTCCAAACTCGCTATCGCTATCACTTTGCCATCGCCATCGCATCGCCTAACGTTCCCGCCTTCCCGTACGTCTAATCTTCAGTGAGCAACCCAGCCTTGCAGCTCGTGGAAGCTACGCGCAACGAAGATGATCCCGCACTGCTGGCGCGCGCGCGCGCCGGTGAGCCGGAGGCCATCGAACAACTCGTGCGCCGATACTTGAAGGATGTTTATGCCGTCACCGCGCGTGTGCTCGGCGATCGCGACCTGGCGCAGGATGCGGCTCACGATGCGATGGTGAACGCGCTGAACGCGCTGCATCGCTTTCGCGGCGATGCGAGCTTTCGCACATGGCTGATCCGGATTGCCGTCAATGCGGCCCGCACCGTCGGCCGACGAGCCACGCGTCGCGGCGAAGTGCCGCTCGATCGGGTGAGCGAGCATGCAGCTGATGCGGGTGATGCCGCTACTCTCGTGGCAGCACGGGACGACGCGGCCCGTGCGACTGTGATGCTGAACCAGCTGCCACACAAGCAACGGCTGGCAGTAACGCTGCGAGTGCAGCAGGGGCTGAGTTACCGCGAAATTGGAGTCGTGCTGGACTGCACCGAGGGCGCGGCCCGGGTGAATTATCACCTGGGCGTGAAGCGACTCAGGGAGCTAATGAAATGAACAATCTCAATTGCGAGTACGTTCTCGACGTCTATCCGGACGTTCAGAGCGGCACCCTCGATCCGGTGCAGGCGCGCCAGGTCCAGGAACACCTTGCATCATGCGACGAGTGCCGGGCGCATGCCGAGCTGCTCGACGCAGTTCGCGACCAGGCGGCTGTTGTGCCTGCCGGTCTGCATGAACGCGTAATCAGGAGCGCGCTCGAGCCACGTCCACGGCTGCGTTTTGCGCGCGGCGAGATTGCGATGGTTGCGATGCTTGCGGCGGCCGTCATCGGCGGCAGCATTCTGATGCAAAGTCCGCAGCCGCAGCCGGCCGCGCCGCAGGAAAGTTTTGGATTCGTGACTGTCGAAGACGCGATGCTCACGGGCAAGGCGTCGCTCGACGATTTGACGGTCGCTGAGCTAGAGCAGCTGCTGAAGGAGATTGATTCATGATGAAGCTTCGATGGATACTGCTGCTGGTTACGCTGTTTCTGCCGGCGCCGCTCGCGGCGCAGGGGCCGCCCATGAAAGAGCGCCGGCAAATGTTGCAAAGACAAATCGGCGAACGGTTCATGCAGACGGTCGCGACGCAGCTGCGGCTCGATCCGGAAACGCGCACGCAGCTGCAACAGCAGCTATTGCAGAGTGGTGAGCGGCGTCGCGATCTGGCGGAGCGCTCGCAGATCCTGCGGCTTCAGATGGTACGTGCTGCGCGCGATTCGACCACCTCCGATGCGGAGCTGCGTAAATTTCTGAACGAAGCAACAGCCTTGAAGGAGCGCGAAGACGAGCTGTGGAAGGGCGATCAGGCCGCGCTTTCACGGATTCTCACGCCGCGCCAGCATGTTCATTTCATGTTCATGTGGCTGCGCTTCAACGACCAGATACGAGACGTAACGAATCGGCAGGCGAGACCACCCTTCGATCGCTGACATCCTTTACTGCTGGCTAGGGCTCGGGCTGGGGAGAGGGTGGGCAACTCGGTTGAAATGCGGGCGCGGGACTCAGGCATTGTGCTGGTCCCTCGCCCGTCGTTTACCCCGAAATCCTCGCCCCTGCGCTCGCCCCCGGCCCCGCCCGCAGTTAATTTGTAATTCATGCAGGTTCGTCTTCTCCTCTTCGCCAGTTACCGCGATCTGGTCGGCGCGAGTGAGCTGACGCTCGACTTGCCGGCCGGCGCCACGGCGCAGGTGGCGGTCAATGAGCTTCGCGTCAGCTTTGCCGAAATCCCGGCGCGACCGGTCGTCGCGATCAATCTGGAATACTCCTCGCTCGACGAGCTTCTGAGCGAAGGTGACGAGTTGGCCCTGTTGCCGCCGGTGGCCGGTGGCTGAGCATCAGAACGTGCACGCGTGGATTACCACGGCGCCGATCGGCGCCGAGTCGGTGCTGCCACTGGTATCATCCGGGCAGCACGGCGCGGCGCTCGTCTTTCTGGGCATGGTCCGCGACCACAACGAAGGGCGTGCGGTGCGCGCGGTGCACTACGACGCCTACCGCGACATGGCCGAGCGCACACTGCGCGAAATCTTGCAGGAGACAGCCGCGCGCATCGCGCCCGCGAGGCTGGCTGCGGTGCATCGGCTCGGTGAATTGGCGATCGGAGACGTGAGCATCGCTATCGCGGTGTCTACGCCGCACCGCGCCGAAGCGTTCGAAGCGTGCAGGTCTGTCATCGAAGAAGTGAAGCAGCGGCTGACCGTCTGGAAGCAGGAGCGATACGTGAGCGGCGAGAGCGAATGGCTGGCGGGTGCGGTTCCGCCCATGCCCGAACCTACGTCATGATGCGCGATCAATTCGGCCGGCGCATCGAATACCTGCGTATCTCGGTTACGGATAAATGCAATCTGCGCTGCGTGTACTGCATGCCGGAGGCCGGGCTGCCCTGGCTGCGCCGCGATGACATTCTGCGCTACGAAGAAATCGCGGACATCGTCGCTACCATGGCGCCGATGGGATTGCGCAGCGTGCGTCTCACCGGCGGCGAGCCGCTGGTACGGCGCGATGTGGTCAAGTTGGTCGAGCTGCTGAGTGCGATCGACGGCATCGACGACATCGCCCTCTCCACTAATGCCGTGCTGCTAGCGGAGCAGGCCGATGCGTTGCGGGCCGCCGGCGTCAGGCGCGCCAACATCTCACTCGATTCACTTCAGCCGGAGCGGGTTGACGCGATCGCGAGACGCCCCGGCGCGCACGAGAAGATTTTCGCCGGTCTCGATGCCGCGGAGCGGGTGGGGTTCGAGCCGCTGAAGATCAACGTCGTCGTCATGCGCGGCCGCAACGATGATGAGCTCGAGGCTTTCGCGCGCGCCACGATCGAGCGGCCCTGGCACGTCCGCTTCATTGAGGTCATGCCGGTAGGCGAGAACCTGGACATCTCGGCCAACGAATACGTCTCATCCTTCGAAATGCTGAACCGGCTGCGGTGCCTGGGAGAGCTCGCGCCGGTCGCGGGACCGGCGGGCAATGGCCCCGCGACGTACTTCCGCTGTCCGGGCGCGCGCGGCACAGTCGGCGTGATTACGCCGATGAGCCATAACTACTGTGAGCGTTGCAACCGCATGAGACTGACCGCGGACGGTCAGCTGCGTCCTTGCCTCTTCGGCGATATTCAAACCAATCTCAGAGATCCTTTGCGGCGAGGCGAATCGATCGAGCCGTTGATCAGGCACACACTGGCGATCAAACCCGAGCGACACTACCTGGTGCAGGGCCGGGCAGTCGGCTCCGGTGGACTGCTGGCACTTTCACAAACGGGAGGTTGAGATACGTTCGAGTATCAGTGCACTCTGCACGTAGGCATGACCGGCCGCGTCATCGTCCAATAGCGGTTTTGACAGCGATTTCTTCCTGCTCTACTTTCCGCCCCTCTAACACCATCCGACGACATCTGTTCGTCGCTATTACGAGTTGATATGGTCGACAAAATTACGGTGGTAGGCGGTGGCAACGTGGGTGCGACCTGCGCGCAGGGCATCGCGCTCAAGGAGCTCGCGCGCGAGGTCGTGCTGATAGACATCCTCGAAGGCGTGCCGCAAGGCAAGGGGCTCGACCAATGGGAATCGGCTCCCATCGAAGGCTTCGACACACGCGTGCGCGGCACCAACAACTACGCTGATACCGCGAATTCCGACATCGTGGTGGTCACTGCCGGCATCGCGCGCAAGCCGGGCATGAGCCGCGAGGACTTACTCAATACGAACGCAGGCATCGTCCGTGAGGTCTCGGAGAACGTCAAACGTACTTCGCCGGACGCGATTGTCATCATGGTATCGAATCCGCTCGATGTGATGGCCTATGTTTGCAAACAGGTCACCGGTTTCCCGCGCGAACGCGTCATCGGCATGGCAGGCGTGCTGGACACAGCTCGCTACCGCAGCTTCATCGCGCTCGAGCTCGATTGCAGCGTGGAAGACATCCAGGCGCTCGTGCTAGGTGGCCACGGTGATACCATGGTGCCGCTGGCTTCCTACACGACCGTCAGCGGCATCCCGCTGTCGCAGCTGCTGCCGAGCGCGACGATCGAGCGACTGGTCGATCGCGCACGTAATGGCGGCGCCGAGATCGTCAGCTTGCTGAAGACCGGCAGCGCGTATTACGCGCCTGCTGCCGCGGCTACGCAAATGGCCGAAGCAATCGTCAAGGACAAGAAGCGCATCCTGCCGTGTTCGGCCTGGCTCGAGGGTGAATTCGGCATGAACGGGCTTTTCCTCGGCGTGCCGTGCAAGCTGGGTCGCACGGGATTACTCGGTGTGATCGACGTCGAATTGACCAGGGATGAACGCGCCGCGCTCGAGCAATCGGCGGCAGCGGTCAGAGAAACGATGGCTCTTCTGAAATAAAGGCGCATGGCGACCGTAAACGTACCGCGCGCGCTGGCGCTTTGGGACTCGTCCGTCGGGAAGAAAATCCTGATGGCCGTGAGCGGCCTGATCCTATACGGTTTTGTGATCGGCCACCTGATCGGCAATCTCAAGGTCTACTTTGGTGCAGAGGCCTTCAATCATTACGCGGAAGGGCTGCGCTCATTCGGCGAGCCTTTTCTTGCGCGCGGACAAATCCTTTGGCTGGTCCGTCTGATCCTCCTCGCTGCGCTGCTCGTTCATATTGTCGCAATTGTCCAGTTGTACCTCAAAAGCAAGCGCGCGCGCAGACACGGCTACAGGAAGTTTCAGGGGCTCGAGTTCAGCTATGCGTCGCGCACCATGTTCTGGGGCGGCATCGCGATTCTCGCTTTTGTCGTATTCCACTTGCTCGACCTGACATTCGGCACGTTGAATCCGTCTTTCGAGCACGGTGACGCCTACCACAATTTCGTGACCACGTTTCAGCGTCTGCCGGTTTCCCTCGCATACATTGCGGCAATGTTTCCGCTCGGCATGCACCTCTACCACGGGTTCTGGAGCATGCTGCAAACGCTGGGTGCCAACCATCCCAAGTACAACCGAATCCGGCGGCCAATTGCAATTGGCATTGCGAGCCTGATCGTGCTCGGGAACATCTCGTTCCCGATCGCGGTGCTGGCAGGCTTCGTCAAATGAAGCTGGACGCTAAGATTCCGGCTGGGCCGATCGAGCAGAAATGGGATCGTCGCAAGCAGGAGATGAAGCTGGTCAACCCGGCGAACAAGCGTAAGCATCACGTCATCGTCATAGGGTCCGGACTGGCTGGTGGCGCGGCGGCTGCAACACTCGGCGAGCTCGGCTATAACGTGTCGTGTTTCTGCTTCCAGGATTCGCCGCGCCGCGCGCACAGCATTGCCGCGCAAGGCGGCATCAACGCCGCCAAGAATTATCAGCATGACGGTGACAGCGTCTTCCGGCTCTTCTACGACACGATCAAGGGTGGCGACTTCCGCGCGCGCGAAGCCAACGTGTACCGTCTGGCGCAGCTCAGCCTGAACATCATCGACCAGTGCGTCGCGCAGGGTGTGCCGTTCGCGCGTGACTACAGCGGTCATCTCGACAATCGCTCCTTCGGCGGCGCGCAGGTCTCGCGCACGTTCTACGCGCGCGGCCAAACCGGGCAACAGCTGCTGCTGGGCGCGTACCAGGCACTAATGCGGCAGGTGCGCGAGGGCCGAGTAAAGATGTTCGCGCGCCATGAGATGCTGGAGCTGGTGGTCATCAACGGTCGCGCGCGCGGCATCGTCACCCGCAACTTGCTGAACGGCCGCATCGAGTCACAGGTCGCCGATGCGATCATCATCGCGAGCGGCGGCTACAGCAACGTTTTCTATCTCTCGACGAATGCCAAAGGCAGCAACGTCACGGCGATCTGGCGCGCACACAAGCAGGGCGCCGGTTTTGCGAATCCGGCCTTTACGCAAATTCATCCGACGTGCCTGCCGCCCGCCGGTGAGCATCAGGCGAAGCTCACGCTAATGAGCGAGTCGCTGCGCAACGATGGTCGCGTCTGGGTGCCGAAGGCTCTGGGCGACAAGCGCCGGCCCAGGGACATTCCGGAACCGGAACGCGACTATTACCTCGAGCGTTTCTATCCCAGCTTTGGCAACCTCGCGCCACGCGACATTGCGTCACGCCGGGCCAAGGAAGTCGTCGATGAAGGACGCGGCGTAGGGCCGAGCGGCATCGGCGTGTATCTCGACTTTGCGGATGCAATTTCGCGGCTGGGCAAGCACGTAATCGCGGAGCGCTACGGCAACCTCTTCGAGATGTACCTGAACATCACGGGCGAAAACCCATACGAAGAGCCGATGCGCATCTACCCGGCGCCGCACTATACGATGGGCGGGTTGTGGGTAGACTACAATCTGATGAGCACATTGCCCGGTCTATTCGTGGCCGGCGAAGCCAATTTCTCGGATCATGGCGCGAATCGGCTGGGCGCGAGCGCGCTGATGCAAGGGCTTGCCGACGGCTATTTCGTGCTGCCGCCGATGATCGGTGACTATATCGCGCAAGGCGGACTCGACAAAGTCGATGGGACGCACCAGGCGTTCCGTGATGCGGAGAAGCAGGTCGCAGAGCTCGAGCACAAGCTGCTGTCGATCAAAGGGCGGCGCACGGTAAACGATTTCCATCGTGAGCTCGGCAAACTGATGTGGGACCACTGTGGCATGGCGCGCAACGCGAGCGGGTTGAAGCATGCGTTGTCGCGAATCCCGCAGCTGCGCGACGAGTTCTGGCAGGACGTCAACGTGCCCGGCAGCGGCGCCAACATCAATCAGAGCCTGGAGCATGCCGGTCGCGTCGCGGATTTCTTCGAGTTCGCGGAACTGATGTGTCTCGATGCGCTCGAGCGCGACGAATCGGCAGGTGGTCACTTCCGTGAGGAGCACGCGACCGCAGAAGGCGAAGCGAAGCGGAATGATGAGCAGTTCGCGTACGTCGGCGTCTGGGAGTTCACCGGCGTTGGACGCCGGCCGAATCTGCACAAGGAATCGCTCACCTTCGAATACGTGAAGCTCGCGGAGCGCAGTTATAAATGAAGCTGACCCTGCACGTTTGGCGGCAGGCCAACGAACGAGACAGCGGCCAATTCGTCACCTACGTCGCGGCCAACGTGAATGAGCACATGTCTTTTCTCGAGATGCTCGATCAGGTGAACGAGAAGCTCAGCAGGGACGGCGGCGAGCCGATCGCGTTCGAGCACGACTGCCGCGAAGGCATCTGCGGATCGTGTGGCTTCATGATCAATGGCGAGCCGCACGGCCCGCTCCCAGGCACGACAGTTTGCCAGCTTCACATGCGCGTCTTCAATGATGGCGACGAGGTCTGGGTCGAGCCCTGGCGCGCGACCGCGTTCCCGGTCCTGAAAGACCTGGTCGTCGATCGCACCGCGCTCGATCGCATTGTCCAGGCAGGCGGCTTCATCTCGGTACGGACCGGCAGCGCTCCGGAAGCGAACATTATCTCGGTTCCAAAGGAGAATGCCGACCTGGCGATGGACGCCGCCGAGTGCATCGCGTGTGGCGCGTGTATTGCCGCCTGTCCGAACGCCTCCGGCATGCTGTTCACCGCCGCTAAAGTCGCCCACCTCGGCTTGTTGCCGCAGGGTGAGCCCGAGCGCGACCAGCGCGCGGTCGAGATGGTTGCCGCGCAGGATGAGGAGTTCGGACACTGCACCAATCATGGGTCGTGCGAAGAAGCATGTCCGAAATCGATCAGCGTTGATTACATTGCGTTGTTGAACCGGCACTTGCGCGAAGCGAAATTCCGCAGGCCGGGAGACATTCTCTAAGGAGGAGCTTTATGGCGCGGAAAGCCGGTCGGAAAGCGGCGCGTAAAGGCGGCACCAAGAAGGCGGCTCGTAAAGGCGGCACCAGGAAGGCGGCACGCAAAGCCGTCACCAGGAAAGCGGCACGTAAGGGCGGCACCAAAAAGGCCGCGGCGAAGAAGTCGGCGCGCAGAGCACCCGCGCGCAAGCGCGTCGCAAAGGGCGCGAAGCGGGCAAGAAAGACCGCGAAGAAGGCTGCAAAGACCGCCAGGAAGAGCGCGAAGCGGGCTGCTTCCACGGTGAAAAAGGCAGCCAGAAAGGTACCGAAGCCGATCCGGCAGCTGGCGAGTGACGCCGTACACGCCGCAGCCGAACGGATCCGGCTGAAGGCGCTGCCGCGCGAGGCCGCGAGCGAGGCAGTGCATGCGGTGGGCGACCTGATTTCGCCGCCCGACAGACGGGGATCATGAGAGCATGAGAGCATGGGAGCATGGGTTGCGAACTCATGCTCCCATGATCCCATGATCCCATGCTCTCGTCGTACTTAGAGCTTCGGCAGCGTAACTCCCACCTGATTCTGGTACTTCCCGCCCTTCGACGCATAGGTCGTCTCCGGCACTTCGTTGCCCTGAAAGAAAAGCAGCTGCGCCAGCCCTTCGTTGCTGTAGATCTTCGCCGGCAGCGGCGTCGTATTCGAGATCTCGAGCGTGAGGTAGCCGCACCACTCCGGCTCGAGCGGAGTCACGTTCACGATGATGCCGCAGCGGGCATACGTGGACTTGCCGACGCAGATCACCAACACGTCGCTGGGAATCCTGAAATACTCAACCGTCGCGGCCAGCGCGAAAGAGTGCGGCGGGATGATGCAATGATCCGCCTTCATGTCGACAAATGAGCGCTTGTCGAAATTCTTCGGGTCGACGATGACACTGAAGACGTCCGTGAACACCTTGTATTCATCGCCCACGCGAATGTCGTAGCCGAAAGACGACAAGCCGTAGCTAATCGTACCTTCGCGTACCTGCTTCGCCTCGAACGGCTCGATCATGCCGTGCTCCGTCGCCATGCGACGAATCCACTTGTCACTGCAAATCATCGAAAAACCCCTGCGTAAGTGCGCTGGAACTTGCGGGTTGCCTGCCTATGGCGGCAAGGGAGAGTGTACGAGTGTGAGAGTGTGAGAATGTGAGAATGGAAGAGCAGTCACGATGCTCACACTCCCACATTCACACATTCTCACACTCATGGCCCGGGACGGCTTGACGCCCGGTACTGCGCTTGCGGTCGGTCGGCCGTTCGGGTAGTTTCTGGCCGCTTACAAGTGAACGAATTCACAAGCTATTAGGACGAGATGACAGGATCCTACGTTCCGATTCTGATCCTGCTCGGCGTGTCGCTCGCCAACGCGGTCGGCATCATGGTACTGACGCACCTCGTCAGTCCATACAAACCGACGCCGGCGAAGCTGGATCCATACGAATCCGGAATGATTCCGCTCGGCAATACGCGTGAGCGCTTCTCGGTGAAGTTCTACGTGGTCGCAATTCTCTTCATCATCTTCGATATCGAGACGGTATTCCTGGTGCCGTGGGGCGTTCTGTTCCGCGAGCTGGGCGTTTTTGGATTCGTTGAAATGCTGATTTTCATTGGCGTTCTGTTCGTGGGTTTCATCTATATCTGGAAGAAGGGGGCGCTGGAATGGGACTGACTCGCAAGTCCGATCTTCCGACGCTCCAGCATCAGCATGCGGAGCCCACCTTCCTGACCACCAAGCTGGATTTCGTGGTGAACTGGTCGCGCCGCAACTCGCTTTGGCCGATGCCGTTCGGCACCGCGTGCTGCGCGATCGAGATGATGGCGACGTTTGCGTCCAGGTACGACGCCGCCCGCTTCGGTATGGAGCGCATGTCGTTTTCGCCGCGGCAGGCAGACGTGCTGATCTGCGCGGGGCGGGTCGCGTACAAGATGGCGCCGGTGCTGCGCAAGATCTGGGATCAGATGCCGCAGCCGAAATGGGCTATCTCGATGGGTGCCTGCGCATCGACCGGCAACATCTTCGATGCCTACTCGATGGTGCAGGGCATCGACACCATCATTCCGGTCGACGTGTACGTACCCGGCTGCCCACCGCGTCCGGAAGCGCTGATCTACGCGTTCCTGATGCTGCAGGAAAAAATCAAAGGTGAGCAGCTCGGCAATAAGAGCTTGCGCGCGGAAGATCCAGCCAGCACCGGCGTGCCGAACCTCGATGCCGAAACCATCGAAGCGATCACCGGGCCATTCGGCAATTCGACCAAGCAAAACCGGGTGAGCGGCCTGATTTCGACCGCGGCGCTGACCCGGCCGACGGACCGGCTGCCGTAACATGGCAAACGAATTCAAGAAGGGACTCGAGGGGCTCGACCGCGGTCCTCAGCCCAGCGATCAAGCCGCGACCGCGACTGCTGCCGCGACTGCGGAACCGAATGCGACGGTCGCTGCTTTGCGCGCGCGCTTCGGCACTGCGATCGGCACTCACGTCGTGATGTCGGGCGACGAGCACGTCGTCTTCATAGATCGTGCTCGCAGCATCGAAATCCTCAAGTGGCTGCGCGATGAACAGCAATTCGACCTCTGCAGGGACATAACCGCCATCGACTACGGTGGCGGCCGCCCGCTCGAGCTGTTCTACGAGCTATGGTCGATTCCAAACAAACAGCAGCTGCGTGTAAAAGTCGTGCTGCAACTCGATGACCTCGAGACGGATTCCGTGGTCGAGGTTTGGCAGACCGCCGATTGGCTCGAGCGCGAGACCTTCGACATGTTCGGCATCAACTTCCGTAATCACCCCGACATGCGGCGGATTCTGATGCCCGATAACTACGCGGAGGGCTTTCCGCTGCGAAAGGACTTTCCGCTGCGTGGCCGCTTCAGTCGTGCCGAGCAGACGCGCCGCGCGCTCAGCATGGATGTCGAGGACCATTACACGCCTGAAGAAATGGCAGTCGGCGGTGCAACAGCGTCGTCGGACGCGCATCCACCGCACGACGCTGCTGCGACCGTCGACGTCGAACACGAGGGTGATCCTGCGCTGGGCAATATTCCCTGGTCGCAGCGCGCACCGGTAGCGGGCGGCGAGGCCACGAAGGGTGTGAACGAGTAATGGGGGAACGCACCGTCGGCGCCCCGCGCGAAGCGCGGGAAGCATCTGTTACATACGCAGTAACGCGCACGCCGGAGCTCGCGGCCGGACGCAAGGCCGTGCGCATGCCGGTGCTGCCGCGGGGCATGGAGCCCGAGCTGCACGGTGAGCACATGCTCATCAATATCGGGCCGCAGCATCCCGCGACGCATGGCGTGCTGCGGCTGGTGCTGGAGCTGGACGGCGAAGTCGTCATTCGCTGCATTCCTCATATAGGCTATCTGCACTCGAGCTTCGAGAAGCTGGGCGAGTACCGCAACTGGAATCAGATCATTCCGCTCACCGATCGCATGGACTACCTCGCGCCGCTGATCTACAACTGCGCATATGCCATGGCGGTCGAGAAGCTGATGGGCATCGAGGTCACGGAGCGCTGCAAGGTGGTGCGGGTCATTTGCATGGAGCTGGACCGCATCTTCAGCCATTTGCTCTGGCTCGGCACCACGGCGATCGATATTGGCGCGTTCACGGTCTTCCTGTGGACGTTCCAGGAACGCGAGAAGATCTACGATCTCCACGAGGCGTTCACAGGCGCGCGCATCACGACATCGGCGACGCGCATCGGCGGCATGATGGCGGACCTGCCGGTCGGCTGGATCGACGCGCTGCAGCGTTTCGTCAACGAGTTTCCGCGCACGCTCGATGAAGTCGAAGCGATGCTGACCAAAAACGGCCTGTGGGTCGGCCGCAACGCAGACATTGGCGTGATCAGTGCGGCGGATGCGTTGAGCTGCGGGCTGACTGGTGCGTGTCTGCGCGCGAGCGGTGTCTCGTATGACGTGCGCAAGGATCGGCCGTACTACGATTACGAGAGCTACGACTTCGACGTGATTCTCGGCGAGAAGGGCGACAACTACGACCGCTACCTGGTGCGCATGGAAGAGATGCGGCAGAGTCTGCGCATCCTTCAGCAGGCCATTGACCGGCTGCCGGGCGGTCCCATCAACGTCGACGATCCGCGTCTCATCCTACCCGGCAAGACGGATGCAATGGCCGACATGGAATCGATGATCCATCACTTCAAGGTCGTGATGGAAGGTATCAAGGCGCCGGTCGGCGAGACCTGGTTCAGCGTGGAGAGTTCGAAGGGAGAGCTCGGCATGGGTCTCGTGAGCGATGGCGGCTCCAAGCCGGTGCGCTGGCGCGTGCGCGGTCCGAGCTTCGTCAACTTGTCGGCGCTGCCGAAGATGGTCGAAGGTCACTTGCTGTCCGATGTCATTGCAACCAACGCGAGTCTCGACATCGTCCTCGGTGAAATCGATCGATGAGTGAAAAAACACCGCTGAAGGGCGGCAATCCGGGGTGGGCCGGTGAATTGGGTGACTTCGCGAATCTGAAGGAAGAGGATGTGCGCGGCACGTCGTTCATTGGCAAGCGGCCGCTCGAGGGCGGTCCCGCCGGCGGCGCGGCAAGCTATCCGTACCAGCTCGCCGAGAAGCACCCGGAAGCGAAGCTGTTCGAGGGTCCATACCGCGAACGTCTGAACAAAATCATTTCGCGCTACCCGGACAAGCAGGGCGCGCTGCTGCCGGTGCTCAACCTCGCGCAGGAGATCCACGGCTTCGTATCGCCGGACGACATGGCGATCGTTGCCCGCGAGCTGGATCTCTCATCCGCGTATGTGCGCGGCGTCGCGACCTTCTACACGATGTACAACCGCCGTCCGGTTGGTACGTACCTGATCCAGGTCTGCACGAATGTCGCGTGCAATCTGTGCGGCGCGGATGAAGTCATGAGCGCATTTCTCGAGCACACGCAAACCGAGCCGGGCGAAGAGTCGGCGGACAGCCTGTTCACGGTGATGGAAGCGGAATGCCTCGGCGCGTGCGGCTTTCCAACCTGCGTGCAGATCAACGAGCGCTACTTCGAGAATGTCGAGCCGAAGGATGTGCCGCTCATCCTCGATCGTTTGCGGCGCGAATCGCCCAAATCGAACGGGAAGCACTGATGGCTTATCCATACAAGCATCCCAAAGAGACCCTGGTGCTCAGCAAGTACTTGGGCGATCCCGCGGCGCGCACGGTGCAGGGGTGGCGCGAGCGAGGTGGCTGGCAGGCGCTCGAGAAGGCGCTGACGATGTCGCCTGAAGAAGTCGTGCAGCTGGTGAAGGACAGCGGTCTGCGCGGCCGCGGCGGCGCGGGCTTTCCGACCGGCGTCAAGTGGAGCTTCTTCAAGGATGATGGCAAGCCGCACTATCTGCTGATCAACGCGGATGAATCGGAGCCTGGCGCGTTCAAGGATCGCGAGCTGTGCCGCTGGACGCCGCAGCAGATGATCGAAGGCGCGCTCATCTGCGCATACGCGATTCGCGCACAGCACGTATACATCTACATCCGCGGCGAATTCTTCGAGCCGGGGCAGATCGTGGGTCGCGCAATCGAGGAATGCTATGAGCAGGGCATTCTCGGCAACGACCTCAAAATCGACGTCACGCTGCACCTCGGCGCGGGCGCTTACATCTGCGGTGAAGAGACCGCGTTGATGAACTCGCTGGAAGGGCGGCGCGGCCAGCCGCGCATCAAGCCGCCGTATCCGGCGGTGGTCGGTGCATTCGGCATGCCGACCAATGTCAACAACGTCGAGACGTTGTGCGCGATTCCGCACATCATCAACAACGGCGCGGCGTGGTACAAGAGCTTCGGCACCGAGAAATCGCCAGGCACGAAACTCTTCAACGTGAGCGGGCACGTGGTGCGGCGCGGCAATTACGAGCTGCCGCTCGGCTTTCCGCTGATGGAGCTGATCGACGACGTGTGCGGCGGCATTCGGGATGGCCGCAAGCTGAAAGCCGTAATTCCCGGTGGCAGCTCGGTGCCGATTCTGCACGCCGATGAGTGCGACATCAATCTCGACTACGAGAGCGTGGTCAAGGCGGGCAGCATGCTCGGCACCGCGTCCGTGATCGTGATGGACGACCAGACGTGCATGGTGAAGCAGGTGCGCCGCATGGTCGACTTCTACGCACACGAGTCGTGCGGCCAGTGCACACCGTGTCGTGAGGGCACGCAGTGGCTCGCGAAGATCCTCAAGCGCATCGAGGCTGGCCACGGCACGGAAGCGGATCTCGACGCAGCGCTCGATATAGGTAAGAACATGACCGGCACTACGATTTGTGTCTTGAGCGACTCGGCGGCGGCACCGACCGCCAGCTCGATCCAGAAGTTCCGGGAGGAATACATCGCGCACATTCGCGACGGCGTTTGTCCGTTTGGAAAGCGGCTCGCAAATGTCTGAAACCGTAAACATCACGATCGATGGAGTGCAGACGCAGGTCCCCAAGACCATGCGCATCATCGAAGCGGCCGAGAGTATCGGGAAGGGCATTGCGCACTACTGCTATCATCCGGCGTTGTCCGCGCCGGCGATGTGCCGCATGTGTCTGGTGGAGGTCGAAGGCGCGCCCAAGCTGGCGCCGGCATGCGTGACGCCAGTGGCGGAAGGGCAGGTCATTCACACCGAGAGCGAGAAGGCACGCGAGGCGCGCCAGGGCACGCTCGAGTTCTACCTGGTGAATCATCCGCTCGACTGTCCGGTCTGTGACGCGGCCGGCGAGTGCAAGCTACAGGACTTCGTGCACGCGGAAGGGCGCAAGCACGGACGGTCGATCGAAGCCAAGCGCGTGCTCGGTGAGGATGATTTCGGCGGTGATGTGCTCTACGATGGCGACCGCTGCATTGTCTGCACGCGTTGCGTGCGCTTCATGCGCGAGATCGCCGGCAACGACGCGTTGTGCGTGGTGCAGCGCGGCCATCGCTCGATCATCGACACGTTCTTCGACCAGGGCGTCGAGGACGACATGTGGGCTGGCAACATCGTCGACATCTGTCCGGTCGGCGCGCTGCTCTCAAAGGATTTCCTGCACAAGGCGCGCGCATGGGACCTCGATAGCTCGCCATCGATCTGCCCGAACTGCTCGCAAGGCTGCAACATCAAGATCGACACGCGTGACAATCTGACGCAGCGCCTCAAGCCGCGGCTGAATTCCGCCGTTAACTCGTACTGGATGTGCGACTACGGCCGCCACAACTACGAGTGGTTCAACAATCAGGACCGCATCGAGGCGCCGCTCGTGCGTGAGGGCGGCAAGCTGAACGCTACCGGCTGGCAGCATGCGGTGGTCGCGCTGGTCGAGCGTCTGAAGCAGCTCGACAACGCCAAGGTCACCACAATCGCATCGCCGTTTTACGCTAACGAAGACGCCGGGCTGCTTGCGCGACTGGTCAGCGTTCTGGGTGGCGGTACACTGGCTTACCGTTCCGCGCGGAGCGAGGAAGTCATTTGCCCGGGCTTCCCGAAACTCGCGCGCCGGCGCGATCTCGCCGCCAATGTACGCGGGCTGGCTGCCATGGGCTATGAGCGCATCGGCGATGATGCGGGCAACGGTGGCGAGTCAAAAACCGGCGGCAACGTATTGATCGTGCTCGGCGACGAGCTCGAAGATCTCGGCGCAAACGCGTGCGGCAACGCTGATCTCTTCATTTACTTCGGCACGAAACCGGTGGCCGCGATGCGGGACGCCGATTTCGTGCTGCCGATTACGACGTTCGCGGAACAGGAAGGCACCTTCACGAACTTCGAGGGACGCGTGCAGCGCTTCTGGCCGGCGCTCCAGCCGCCGCCGCTCGCACGTCCGGCGTGGCAGGTCCTCGGTGTGTTGTTGTCCGGCCTCGGCGACGGCGATGCGCCTGCCTCGGCGGCGAGCGCATTCCTGCGGCTCGGACAGCTGCATGAGGAATTTGCCGGCCTTTCCTACGACACGATTGGATCGCAGGGTGCGCTGATCAACGAGCCCGTGAAAATTGGCGGCGGTGCCCGTGCATGAGATAGGCGCGCTCTCACCGACCGCGTTGCTGATCGCGTCGAGTATCAAGATCACGACGATATTTACCGTGATCATGGTGACCGTCGCGTTGCTCACGCTCGCGGAGAGGCGTATTTCGGCGTTCATCCAGGACCGCCTGGGGCCGAACCGCGTCGGGCCGGCCGGCATTCTCCAGCCGCTCGCGGATGGTCTCAAGAACATCATGAAGGAGGAGACGTTCCCGCGTCAGGCCTCGCGCGTGTACTTCATCCTCGCGCCGATGATAGCGATCGTGCCCGCGCTCATGACGATGGCGGTCGTGCCGCTGGCGGCGCCGCTGCCGACGCCCTGGGGCCTCGTCGACATGATCATTGCTGACCTGCCGATCGGCATCCTCTACATCCTCGCGTTGACCAGCCTCGGCGTGTACGGCGTGGTCATGGCGGGCTGGTCATCGAACAACAAGTACAGCTTCCTCGGCGGTCTGCGCGCGAGCGCTCAGATGGTGAGCTATGAGGTTGCGCTCGGCATGAGCCTGATCCCGATCTTCATGCTTGCCGGCAATGTGACACTGACGCAGATCGTCTGGACGCAGCAGGAAGGCCTCGGCCTCTGGCTGGCGTTCCCGCTCGGTCTCTCGTTTTTGATTTTCGTGTGCGCCGCGTTCGCCGAGACCAACCGCTTGCCGTTCGACGTCGCCGAGGCGGAGTCCGAGCTGATCACCGGCTATCACACCGAGTACTCGTCGATGAAGTTCAGCATGTTTCCGATCGCCGAATACTCGAACATGCTGACCGCATCCGCGCTGATGGCTACGCTGTTCTTCGGCGGCTGGGATTTGCCGGGCAGTTGGGACAACATGCGGGTGGTTGCGCCCGGCGTCGTCGAAGGTGCGGAACCGGCGTGGTGGAAGACGCTGCTGACGCTGGGCGCGTTCGCGGCCAAGACCCTGTTCTTCTGTTTTGTCTACATCTGGGTGCGCTGGACGGTACCGCGCTTCCGCTACGATCAGATCATGGATCTGGGGTGGAAGGTGTTGCTGCCGACCGCGCTCGCCTACATCACGCTGATGGGCACGGCGATTCTCGTGCTCGATGCAATGGCATTGCGGTTCGGGCTACTTTACGGCCTGATTCTGACGGTTGTGAATCTGGCCGCGACCGCGGTATTCGTGTTCGTGCTCGATCGCGGCCGCACCATCACCGGCTCGTATGGCAATCGTCGTGACGTGCTCGAAGCAGACTGGAAAGACCGCGCGCCGATCAACGTGCGCGCGCGCGAAGGAGAAAAGGTCTAAATGATAGGCGTTCGTACGGTCAAACGGCCGGAGGGCGAATCCTCGTATTTGCGCGCGACCCTTAAGGGAATGGCGTTGACGTTCAGGCACCTGGTCGATCCGCGCAAAGTCACGCTCCAGTATCCGGATGAGAAGCCGACGCTGTCACCGCGCTGGCGCGGTACACACGTCATGGAGAAGCATGCGGATGGCCGGCCGAAATGCGTGGCGTGCGGGCTGTGTCCGACGGTCTGCCCATCGAATTGCATCCGGCTCGTGCCGGGTGAAGACGATCAGGGTAACCGCTACCCGATTGTTTATGAGATCGACGAGTTCCGCTGCGTTTACTGCGGCATGTGTCAGGAAGTCTGCCCGGTGGAAGCAATTCATCTCGGGCAGGACTATGAGAACTCGGAGTTTACGCGCGACCGCTTCATCTACGATCTGGATCGCCTGATGGCGCAGGACCACCCGGTCACGGCGCTCTGGGATCCTTCCGATCCGCTCGGCCAATGATCGAGCTTCTATGGTGGGTGTTCGCCGCGCTCGCGATCGGCGGCGCGATCGGCATGATCACCGGCAAGAACCCGGTCGCGAGCCTGCTCTTTCTCGTGCTGACCTTTTTCAGCCTGGCGGCGATCTACGTGTTGCTGGGTGCGCACTTCATCGCGGCGACCCAGGTGATCGTCTATGCCGGCGCGATCATGGTGCTGTTCCTGTTCGTGATCATGCTGCTCAATCTCGGCCACGACTATCATTCGGACGTGCGGCGAGGCTTGTGGATCGTAATCGGCTTCGTGTGCGCGGGCTTGATCGGCTGGGCGCTGACCCGCTCACTGACACTGCCGGAGGTGACGGCGCGCAGTGGCGCGGGCGCCGGTATTGATGCCGCGGTGCGCGAGCTGGGCGCGGTCGCCGCGATCGGACAGCCGCTGTTCCGCGACTTCATCGTGCCGTTCGAGCTGACATCGCTCTTGTTGCTGGTGGCGGCGATCGGCGCCGTCCTGCTCGCCAAGCGGAGAGTCTGAGATGCTGACTCTGTCACTCGCGCTCTCCGCGATCCTGTTTTCGCTCGGCGTGTTCGGTGTGCTGATTCGCCGCAATGCGATCATTCTGTTCATGTGCATCGAGTTGATGCTCAACGCAGTCAACCTGGCTTTTGTTGTGTTCTCACGCACGGTCGGCATCGAGGGGCAGGTCTTCGTCTTCTTCGTCATGGCGGTGGCCGCCGCTGAGGCCGCAGTCGGTCTTGCACTCGTCATATCGATCTTCCGCCATGCGGAGACGGTCGATACCCGAAACTTCAATCTGCTGAGGTGGTAGTGGAACACGCCTTCGAGCCGACGCTCCTCTGGGCAATCGTTCTGCTGCCGCTGCTCGGCTTCGTCGTGAATGGCGTCGCGGCGTTCGCGGCGCCGGAGCGCAAGATCATGCCAACGATCGTGGGCCCGGGCGTCATCGCCGTAGCCCTCGTGATCGCGGTGATCAACTTCCTCGGCATGAACGGAGCGCACCTCGAGGAACCGATCACGGAGTTCTACTGGTCGTGGATGCCGGTCGGCAATCTTCAGGTCGCGGCTTCTTTCCAGCTCGACCAGCTGTCGATGCTGATGACACTGATCGTCACCGGCGTGGGTTTCCTGATCCACGTCTACAGCATCGGCTACATGCATGACGATCCGGGTTATGCGCGCTACTTCGCGTATATCAACCTGTTCATTTTCTTCATGCTGATCCTGGTGCTCGGCTCGAACTTCCCACTCATGTTCGTCGGCTGGGAAGGGGTTGGGCTGTGCAGCTATCTGCTGATCGGGTTCTGGTTCAAGGACCGCGAAAAAGCTGATGCTGGCAAGAAGGCCTTCATCGTCAACCGGATCGGGGACTTCGGCTTCATTGTCGCGATGATGCTGATCTTCACGAATCTCGGCACTCTCGAGTTCACGGAAGTATTCGCAGCCGCGCCGAACGCGTTCGCATACGGCAGCGCGGTCGTCACGGTAATCACACTGTTTCTGTTCCTGGGCGCGACCGGCAAGAGCGCGCAGATTCCCCTTTATACCTGGCTGCCTGACGCAATGGCCGGCCCGACGCCGGTCAGCGCGCTGATCCATGCCGCGACCATGGTCACCGCGGGTGTTTACATGGTCGCGCGCTGTAGCGTGCTGTTCGCGCTGGCGCCGACCAGCATGATGGTGGTGGCGGGCATCGGCGCGCTGACCGCGCTGTTCGCTGCGACCATTGGTCTCAAGCAGTACGACATCAAGAAAGTCCTGGCTTATTCGACGGTCTCACAGCTCGGCTACATGTTCATGGGCGTAGGTGTCGGCGCCTATACCGCCGGCATTTTCCACCTGATGACGCACGCGTTCTTCAAGGCACTGCTGTTCCTTGGTGCGGGCGCCGTGATCCACAGCATGCACCACGCGCTGCATCACACGCACAAGGACTGGGACGCGCAGGACATGCGCAACATGGGTGGGCTCAAGAACCACATGAAGATCACGTGGATCACGATGTGGATCGGCACGCTCGCGATCGCGGGCATTTGGCCCTTTGCCGGCTTCTTCTCGAAGGACGAAATCATCTGGCAGACCGCGGCCCGCGCGGTCGGCCCCTTCAAGGGTTTGTTCACGCTCTACTGGATCATGGCGTTGGCGGCAGCGATGCTGACCGCATTCTACATGACGCGGCTGATGATCATGACCTTTCACGGCGACAACCGGACTGGTGAAAAGGAGCGCGCGCACTTGCACGAAGCTCCGGCCGTCATGTACGTGCCCCTGATCATTCTCGCGATCGCATCGGTGGTTGGCGGCTGGCTGAACGTGCCGGCCGCGCTCAAGAACACGCCATTGCTTGGCTGGGTGCCCGGCTCCGAGTGGCTGCACGACTGGCTGCATCCGGTCACTGCCGCCGCCGATCAGGTAATCGAGACGCAGGTTGGCGAAGTCGCACACGCCGCGCCGCTCGGCGGCGGCGAGGCAATGTGGGCGGCAATCTCGTTCCTGATCGCCACCGCCGTCGTCATCATAGCCGCGCGCCAGCTGGTGAAGCGTGACCGCAGGCCGGCCACCGAGTCTGCGCTGCCGACCGGTTTCGCGCGCGTCCTGTACAACAAGTGGTATGTCGACGAGTTCTACGATCGCGCCGTCGTAAAGCCGGTCGTTCGAGCCTCGCACGCGGCGTGGCGCTACATCGACCAGGGGCTGATCGATGGTATCGTCAACGGCGCCGGCTGGGCGTCACGCTCACTCGGCTGGGCCGGCTCGCGCATGCAAACCGGACAGATCAATACGTACGCGTTCGCGATCGTAGTGGGCGTGTTGTTCGTCCTCGGCTTCATGGTGTTGATCTAATGAGCGCGTTCTTCGATAGCATTCTGTATGCGCGCTGGGGGCTGCACTTCCTCATCTGGTTCCCGGTTGTCGCGATGCTGCTGGTACTGTTTGCGCAGGAAGCGCGTGCCAGGCACATCGCGCTGGCCGCCGCGACGCTCGAGTTCGTGGTTTCGCTGCCGCTCTGGTTCCTGTTCCAGGACAGCTCGGCCCAGATGCAGTTCGGAACCGTGACGCCGTGGATTCCGCAGTGGGGCATCAGCTACCGCGTCGGCGTCGACGGCATCAGCATGCTGCTGGTATTGCTGACGACTTTCCTGTGGCCGCTCACCATCCTCGGTTCCTTCAGGTACATCGCGCGTCGCGAAAAGGCATTCTACGCAATGATGCTGTTGCTGCTGACCGGCGTCATCGGCGTCTTCGTAGCAGCGGATCTGTTCCTGTTCTTCATGTTCTGGGAGATCATGCTGGTGCCGATGTATTTCATCATCGGCATCTGGGGCGGCGAGCGTCGTGTCTACGCGGCCATCAAGTTCTTCCTCTACACCGCGCTCGGCTCGCTGCTGATGCTGGTCGGCATTCTGTATCTGTTCTTCAAGTACAAGTCGCTCGCGGGTGTGCCGTCCTTTGCCTACGCGGACCTGATGCAGCTGCCGCTCAGCTTCAAGGAGCAGGTTTGGCTTTTCACCGCGTTCGCGCTGGCGTTCTCGGTCAAGGTGCCGCTCTTCCCGTTCCACACCTGGCTGCCCGACGCGCACGTGGAGGCGCCCACGCCGGGATCGGTGGTGCTGGCCGCCGTGCTGCTGAAGCTGGGTGCGTTCGGCTACCTCCGCTTCCTGCTGCCGCTGTTCCCGGACGCGGCGACGCATCCGACCGTAGTCGGCGTCCTGATCTTCTGCGCGCTCGCCGGCATCATCTACGCCGCCTGGGTCGCGGCCGTGCAGCCCGACGCGAAAAAGCTGGTCGCCTACACTTCGGTTGCGCACATGGGCTTCGTCGTGCTCGGCATCTTCGCGTTCACATTGCAAGGTGTGCAGGGCGCAATGATGGTCATGCTGTCGCACGGCCTGTCGACCGGCGCGCTCTTCCTGCTGCTCGGCATGTTGTACGAGCGACGCCACTCGCGCGCGATTGCTGATTTCGGCGGTCTCGCGTCGGTGGCGCCTCTGTTCGGCACGGTTTTCGTCATCACCGCGCTGGCGAGCATCGGGCTGCCGGGCACGAGCGGATTCGTCGGCGAATTCCTGGCGCTGGTTGGCGCGTTCCAGACGCATCCATGGGCGGCAACGGTTGCCGCCACCGGCGTGATTTTCGCCGCTTATTACATGCTGCCGATGGTTCAGCGCATCTGGTTCAATCAGCTCGACAAGGACGAGAACGCTCAGCTTCCAGATCTCAGCCGGCGTGAGCTGGTCGTGCTTGGTCCGCTCGTCGCATTCATGATCATCATGGGCGTCTACCCGAAGCCGTTCCTCGAGAAATCCGAGGTCACCGTGATGCAGCTCTTGCAGACCGTCGAGGCGAAGCGCGCCGGACCCGGCATCATCGGCATGACGAATGACACGGAGCCCACGCGGCCATGACGCTCGATTTCTCGAACCCGCTGCATTTCGTGCTCGCGCTTCTGCCTGAAATCTTTCTTTCGGTCTGGGCGATGGCGATTCTGCTCATCGATGTGTTTCAGAAGGGCAGCCGCAGCGAGCCATCCAGTCCGGTGATCGGCTGGCTCGCGCTGATCGGCATCGTATTCGCCGCGTTCGCGAACGGCTGGCTGCTCACCTTGAGTGAAGCCGGGCCAACCGGCTCGGTGCCGCTCGATTCATTTCGCGTCTTCACGAATTTCCTCTTCCTGTTGGCGGCGGCGCTCTTCGTTCTGATATCGGAGCGCTATCTCGAGCAGGAACAGCTGCGACTTGGCGAAGTGTACGTGCTCGTGCTGCTCGCGACCGTCGGCATGATGGCATTCGCGGGCACGCGCGATCTGATGATCATGTTCATTGGTCTCGAGATGATGTCGGTGCCGGTTTACGTGCTTACAGGTGTCAATCGCCGCGATTGGCGCTCCGGCGAGGGTGCGCTCAAGTACTTTCTGCTCGGCGCATTCTCGAGTGCGTTCTTCCTGTTCGGCATTGCCTTCGTTTATGGTGCTACCGGCACGACCAATCTGTCGTTGATCGCGACTGCAACCGGTGGCGGCAGCTCGCTGCTGGTGATGGGCATGGGACTGCTCGCCGTCGGCTTCGGCTTCAAGGTCGCCGCCGTGCCTTTCCACATGTGGACGCCCGATGCGTATGAAGGCGCACCCGCGCCGGTGACCGGCTTCATGGCGGCAGGTGTGAAGGCGGCTGCATTTGCCGCTTTCATGCGCGTGTTCATGACCGCATTCCCGAGCATGGCGAGCACCTGGGGCCCGATGCTGTTCTGGCTGGCGATCGTCACCATGGTAATCGCGAATCTGACTGCCCTCGCCGAGCCGAACGTAAAGCGTATGCTCGCTTACTCGAGCATTGCGCACGCAGGCTATCTGCTCGTCGCGTTCGCAAGCGGCACGACTATGGGCGCAGCTTCGTTCCTGTTCTACCTGGTCGTCTATACATTCATGACCATCGGCGCTTTTGCGGTGGTGTTCGCGGTGGGTCGTCTCGGTGAAGAGCGGGTCGACCTCGACGCCTACAGCGGCCTGGCGTGGCAGAAGCCGTTGATCGGCGTGGTCATGACGATCTTCCTGCTTTCGCTCGCCGGCTTCCCGTTCACCGGCGGATTCATCGGCAAAGTCTACATTCTGCGCAGCGCCGTCGAGAACAATCTCCTCCCCCTCGCCGTCGTGCTCGTGCTGATGTCGCTGGTCTCGTACTGGTACTACCTGCGCGTCGTGTGGTACATGTGGTTCCGCGAGTCGGCTGCGCAGGCCAACGAGCCGATCGTGGTGGCAGGCTCCATGAAAGCCGCGCTAGTGTTTTCCGCGGCGGTGATCGTGCTGCTCGGCGTGTTGCCCAACCAGTTGCTCGACATGGCGGAGCGCAGTGCGGCGACGCTCTCTCAAACCCTGACCGGCGTGGGGTTACGATGAAAATAAATACGCACATCTTTCGCGAGTACGACATCCGCGGCATCGTCGACAAGGATTTCACGGGCGACGTCCCGGTTCTGATTGGCCGCGCGTATGGCAGCGAAATGCGCACGCGGCTCGGCGGTGCGCCGAGCGTTGCGGTTGGTTACGACAATCGTCCCAGCTCACCCAAGCTCGCGGCCGAGATCAGCCGCGGCATACGCTCGACCGGCGTGAACGTAGTCGATGTCGGCACCGTCCCGACGCCGATTCTCTATTATGCTACGGCGAAGCTTGAGCTGGCCGGCGGGCTTCAAATTACCGGCTCGCACAATCCCCCTGAATACAACGGCTTCAAGATGGTGGCGCAGGGTCGCGCGCTCTATGGCGAGGCGATCCAGGGACTACGCGAGCGGATTCAGAACGATCAGTTCATGCACGGCGAGGGCAGCCACAAGAAGCGAGACATCATTCCGACCTACCTCGAGGATATCGGCAGTCGCTTCAAGGCGGAGCGTCCCCTGAAGGTGGTCGTCGATTGCGGTAACGGCACCGGCAGCCTGGTCGCGGTGGATCTGATCAAGCAGACCGGAGCGCAGGTCGTGCCACTCTTCTGCGAATCCGACGGCACTTTCCCGAACCACCATCCCGATCCGGTCGTCGATGAAAACCTGCGCGACATGATCGCATTGGTGAAGCAGGAGAAAGCCGATCTCGGCATCGCGTTCGACGGCGATGCGGACCGGCTCGGCGCGGTCGATGAGCAGGGCAACATCATCCGCGGCGACATCCTGCTGCTGCTGTTCGGCCTCGACGTGCTCGAGCGACGCGGCGCGCCGCAGAAGCTCGTCTTCGATGTGAAGTGCACGCAGGCGCTGCCGGAGGTCTACAGCGCGCGTGGCGGCACGCCGATCATGTGGAAGACCGGCCACTCGCTCATCAAGGAGAAGATGAAGGAGGTCGGCTCGCTGGTATCCGGTGAGCTGTCCGGCCACATCTGCTTTGCGGAAGACTATTACGGCTTCGACGACGCGCTGTTCGGCGCGTGTTTGCTCGTGCAGCTGGTCGCGCGCAGCCCGCGCCCGCTGTCTGCCATGCTGGAGTCATTTCCGAAATACATGTCCACCCCCGAATTGCGCGTGGAAGTCACCGAGGAAACCAAGTTCGGCATCGTGGAGAACGCCGTGAAGCATTTCCGCAAGCATTACGATGTCATCGATGTCGATGGCGCGCGCGTGCTGTTCGACGGCGGCTGGGGTTTGCTGCGCGCATCCAACACGCAGCCGGTGCTGGTCATGCGCTTCGAGGCGAAGACTGCGGACAAGCTGGAAGAGATACAGGGTGTTGTCGAGGAGTATTTGCGGTCGCAGGGAGTAGACGTTTCGGCAACGGCGGCGCATTGATACGGGGAACGGCTTTTTAGAACTGCGGATTAGAACTGCGGATTAGAACTGCGGATTAGAACTGCGGGTTAGAACTGCGGATTGGAACTGCGGATTAGAACTGCGGATTAGAACTGCGGATTGGAACTGCGGATTAGAACTGCGGATTGGGAAGGGAATGGTCCAATACATCGGGTTTGCTGCGGGGGCGCTGACCGTCACTTCGTTTCTGCCGCAGGTACTTCAGGCGTGGAGGACCAAGAGCGTAAATGACGTGTCATTCGCGATGATGGCGCTGCTGATGACCGGCGCCGCTGCCTGGATCGTTTACGGTGTGCTCACCGCAGACGCGCCGGTGATCGTTACCAACTCGCTCGCGATCACGCTACAAGCAGCGATTATGGTGGCAAAGGTCAGGTTCAGCACACCGCGTAGCTAGCGCGAACCTACAGACGAAACTCGCCAGACCACATTGCCCACATCATCGGCGACCAGCAGACCGCCGCGCGTGTCGATCGCGACGCCGACGGGACGGCCGCGCGCATGATTCTCCGCATCGAGAAAACCCGTCAGCACATCGATCGGCTGGCCTGCCGGCCGGCCGTTCTCGAATGGAATGAAGATCACCTTGTAGCCGCTACGTGGTGTGCGATTCCACGAGCCGTGTTGTCCGACAAACATGCCGTGGCGAAACGGTTCGGTAAAGCGCGTCGTGCGCGCGTAAGCGAGGCCCAGCGAACCTGTGTGCGGACCGAGCGCATAGTCGGGAACGATCGCAGTCGCGACCAGGTCCGGCCTGCGCGGCTCCACGCGCTCGTCGACATGCTGTCCGAAATAGCTGTAAGGCCAGCCATAGAAGCCGCTGTCCTTGACCGACGTCATGTAATCGGGAACCACGTCGCTCCCTAATTCGTCGCGCTCGTTGACGCTCGTCCACAGCTCACCGGTTTCTTCATTCCACGTAATGCCGACCGGATTACGGAGGCCGGACGCGAACACGCGGAAGCTGTTGGTTGCGACGTCGACTTCCAAAATCGCGGCGCGATTGAATTCATGCTGAATGCCATGTTCGCCGACGTTGCTGGCCGAGCCGACGCCGACGTACAAGCGCGATCCATCCGGGCTCGCGAGCAGGCTCCTGGTCCAGTGCTGATTAATCGGCCCGGCAGGCAGGTCGACGATCTTGACCGGCGCGGCGGTGATGCGCGCCGCGCCGGACACGTACGGGAAGCGCACCACGGCGTCCGCGTTCGCGACGTATAGATTGTCGCCGACCAGCGCCATGCCGAATGGCGAGTTGAGGCCGGTCAGGAATGTCGAACGCGTCTCGGCAACGCCGTCGCCATCCGCATCGCGCAGCAGCGTGATGCGGTTCGCACTCGGTACTGCAGCGCCGGCTTTCTCCTGAAAATACTTGAAGAACATGCCCTTGATGCCTTTGCCGGCATCGGGGCGCGGCGGCGCGTTCGTCTCGGCGACCAGCACATCGCCATTCGGCAGCACGTACAACCAGCGCGGATGATCCAGGCCGCGCGCGAAAGCAGTCACGGCCGTGCCCGGCGCACCGGTCGGCATTTCACCAGCGCGCCATCCGACCGCCTTCGCGACTTTGATCGTGGGAATCAGAGACGTGCTGGGTGCCGGCAGCACCGGATTCGGACCGGTGCCGGCTGATACGGGAAGCTTCGCCGATCCGGCGCAGCCGGCAATCTGCACCGCGAGAATCAAGCTGCCGCCACAGAGGCTAGATCGCCGCATGTGATGCGTCCTGTCTGAAGGTCGTTCCGATAGAATCTCAACGTCATCCCGACTCGCAGCGTTTCACCGCGCCGGCTGAACTCGGTCGGTGCTCCCAGCGGCGCGAGGCTGGCCTGGTAATCCGCCAGCACCTGCGGCGTGAAGTACGCATTGCCGGCCGGCGTGAACAGGCTGCGGTCGATGGTTCCTTGCGTGAGGCTGTCATAGATACGGCGCGCCAGCGCGTCCACGCCGGCGCCGGCGGTATCGGTTGAAGCAAAAATAATGCTGGCGACGCGGGCAGCAATTTGTCCGGGTGCACCCGACGCGCCTGGATAGATGTGAGAAATGCGACGTCGTCCAGCCGGATTGCTGATACTAACGCCGAGACCGTAGCCGGTCGGGCTGCCGCAGACGAGCCGCACAGCCGTCTGCTGAGCCGCCTACGACGCCGGCTGTAGCAGCGAACGATTGATCATCGACAAATTCCACAACGCGAGGTCGTGCGCGGTCATCGCGAGCTGTCCCGCGAAGAACAGCCAACCATTTGCCGACTTTGTCATCGAGCGAAAGCTTGCCGTCCTGCACGAGCAGCAAGATAGCAGCGGCCGTGAACTGCTTGCTGACCGAGCCGATCGCATAGCGCAACGACGGCTGCGGTGGCCTTGGATCAATGCGGGCGTCGGCAGTGGTGAGCTGCTGTGTGGCGCCGGGTCGGGGTGTACAGCGCGGGCTTTTTAGAAACCCGGATTAGAACTGCGGATTAGAACTGCGGATTAGAACTGCGGATTAGAACTGCGGATTAGGAAGGGAATGGTCCAATACATCGGGTTTGCTGCGGGGGCGCTAACCTGGATCGTCTATGCCATTATGAGCGAAGCCATGCCTGTGATCGTGACGAACGTGCTCGCACTCGGACTCCAAACCGCGATCATGATTGCGAAGCTCAGATACGACCAGCCCACGCCAACTGACCCCCGCTCCGAACCGCAGTGCTGTTGCGCCGTCAGAATGGCGAGCTCCTAGCAGGTTGCTGAAAAAAGGGCCGGTCGTTTTCCTTAACCCAAGTCATCCCCGTTTTAACCCAACATCTAGAGGGTAGGTAAATATACCCAAAACAAGAATAAA